>JAFAHP010000107.1 GCA_019237175.1 Alphaproteobacteria bacterium | reverse complement strand
CGACAAGGACAGGGCCAGGGCGGCATGCCAATATTTCAAGAGAAATGAAATTGAGTGCATCGTGCTCAGGCACTGAGCTTACCGAAGTCGTCCAACCACCCTGCTCATGCGCTCGATGAAAAGGCACTCGCGCGGTTGTTTCTGCGTTGGACATACGAGAGCTGCGAGACATCCCAAACGCCCTCGTGAGCCGAACGTCTTTGCGCCTTCGAACCTATGCACCGAGGCGGCGCTGAATTAGCCCGAACTTTACCCTTGTTTCGAGGTAAGTAGCTGATTTCATGGAGGTGGCCGAATTTTGTAGTCATAAATATTTTGAAAATGATATTGACACGAACCAGGTGCAGTGATTCAAGCTGCACATGTACGTCGCAATCGTTCCGAACCGAGGCTCGCGCCCCGCCATTCTGCTGCGGGAAAGCTACCGCGACGGCGACAGGGTCAGGAATCGCACGCTGGCGAACCTTTCGAGTTGGCCGGCGGAGCAGATCGAGACGCTTCGCGCGGCGCTGCGTGGCGACAAACTGGTCCCCGCCGACGAGGGCCTGGAGATCGTGCGCGCCCTACCGCACGGTCACGTCGCAGCGGCCTTGGGCATCGCGCGGCGCATCGGGCTGGATCGGATTTTGCCGTACGGATCGCAGCGCCGCCGGCAACTGGCGTTGGCGCTGATCGTTGCGCGTCTGATCGAGCCGGCGGCCAAGCTTGCAACGGCGCGGGCGCTGGATGAAACGACCGCCATCCACTCGCTTGGGGTGACGCTCGGCTTGGGGGCGGTCAGCGCCAAGGAAATCTATGCAACGCTGGACTGGCTCGTCGCGGCGCAGGGCGAGATCGAAGAGAAATTGGCGCGGCGCCAGCTGCGCGACGGCACCTTGGTGCTCTACGATGTGAGCTCGGCGCATGTGGAGGGCCGGTGCTGCGAGTTGGCGCGCTTCGGCCACCCGCGCAACGGCCGCCGCGACAAGATGCAGATCGTGTTCGGGTTGTTGTGCTCGCCCGAGGGCTGTCCGATCGCCGTCGAGGTGTTCGAGGGCAACACGGGCGACCCCGCAACGCTCGTCAATCAGATTGCCAAGCTCAAGCAGCGCTTCGGGCTCACGCGCGTGGTGATGGTCGGTGATCGCGGCCTGATCACAAAGGCTCGCATCGAACAGGATCTCAAGCCGGCCGGGCTCGATTGGATCACGGCGCTGCGGGCACCCGCGATCCAGAAGCTCGCGGCTGACGGTGGGCCCTTGCAGCTTTCGCTGTTCGACGAGCGCGATCTTGCCGAGATCGAAAGCCCCGACTTTCCCGGCGAGCGCCTCGTCGTGTGCAAGAACCCCGCTCTTGCCGAAGAGCGCAGGCGCAAGCGCCATGCGCTGCTTGAGGCCACCGAGCAGGACCTGAAAGCGATCCAAGCGCGGGTTCTGCGACGGCATCGGCCGCTCCGTGGAGCCGCCAAAATCGGCCGCGTCGTCGGCGCCATGCTCGGCCGCCGCAAAGTTGCCAAGCACTTCGATGTCACCATCACCGAGGCGTCGCTGAGCTTCACGCGCAACCAAGCCGCGATCGACGCAGAAGCGGCGCTCGACGGATTTTATGTGCTACGTACCAATGTTGCGGCCGATGCGCTCAGCGCCCCCGATACCGTACGCGCCTACAAAAGCCTGGCCCACGTCGAACGCGCCTTTCGCAGCCTCAAGACTGTCGATCTCGACATTCGCCCGATCTTCCATTGGGTGAGCCCGCGGGTGCGGGCACACGTGTTCCTGTGTATGCTCGCCTATCATCTCGAATGGCACATGCGTCAGGCGCTGGCTCCAATCCTGTTCGACGATCACGACCGGGCAGCCGCCGAGGCGCTGCGCACCTCTCCGGTCGCGGCGGCAAAGCCCTCGCCCGCCGCCAAGCGCAAAGCCAAGACCAAACGCACCGAAGACGGTCTGCCCGTCCACAGCTTCCAAACCCTGCTCGCCGATCTTGCGACCTTGACCCGCAACACCGTCCGTCTGGCAAGCACCCGAACGATCGATTTGCTGGCAACGCCCACGCAAATCCAGCAGCGGGCATTCGATCTGCTCGGGCTCAAATCTCAGCTGTAGTCATTCCTCGCCAAACCGGCCGAGGAAAATCAATCGGTTGCGTCGTTGCAGGGGTAAAGTTCGGCCTAGAATGCCGTCGAAGACCGCGACCGCCGTGCCCCCGAGCAGCAGGCGCCCGAGTGATGGATCGGGATCGTCGGTCAAATGCGCCAATGCCAGACCGATCAGATGGACCCGTCGTCGGTCCAGGCTGAACAGTGCCCGATAGAGGCTCGGGTCCGCTTCGAGAACACGGATCAGCGGCCTGGGCAGCCCAGCCGAACGGCGCCAGCAGATAGCCGGGGCACGGCCGTGGCTTCGGAGCATCGGGACTGGTCATGCGAGAAACTCCCGGCCGTCGTGGCAGCAGATGACGCTGCCAGGCTCATCGGATGGCCTCA
>JAFAHP010000620.1 GCA_019237175.1 Alphaproteobacteria bacterium | reverse complement strand
AACCTGGTTTCAGGGGGCAGCAACCCCGCCACGAACCTCGTGGACAACAACCCCCGACAGTCGCGACGGCGGCGCCAGCCAGCGCGGATGCGCAAGACTCGTCGCTACGTCGTCCTCCCCAGCTTTCCACCGGCGCGTGAGCGCAACCGAGGAGAAGTCCGCCATCTTTGCAGATAGATCCGCGGCATTGCCTTCATGGACAAGGTGCAAAATCGTCATGGTCGCGTTGCTCGCCTCCGCAAGGCAGCGACAAATATCAACGTCGCTGCGCGCTGCCGGCGGCAGACGCTCGCCGAGCAGCGCGATCATTCGGCGAAGATCATGACTGCGGCGCATCGCCGTGATGTCTCGAGCTGAGCGGCTGAAACCACCCTGACCCCCTGGAGCCGGATCGTAGCCGTCGATGGCGAGGCAAAGCGTGTCGGCGGGGCGGGCATCGTCCAGGACGGACACCGAGATCGCGCTGCCGGCAAAAAGCTGTCGGCCGATCTCGACGGGAGGCAGGCCCGAGAAAGGAGTGCTAGCCACGACATGATCAACCCCGAGCACATGTCGATCGTTGTCAAAAAAGGTCTCCGCTCCTGTGGCGAGGTTAATGGCGCCCAGCACCACTCGGATGGAACCCGAGTTGATCCGGTCGAAATCGACGAGCTGGCTGATCAGCGTACGCAGTGCGGCCGCAGAGACGACGGGCTCCTGATAGCAGGAGCCGATCCTTCTTCCACGACCACCGAAAGGCAGACGCCGAGCCAGGGTCGCCCATAGCCGCGCAGGGCGTTGCACGCGCCGCACCGCCGCATAGCCACTGACCGCCCGCCAGAACTGCCGCAGCCGCTGTGTGCGTTCGTGCGGCAGATTGCCCGCGATGATTGCGGCGTTGACCGCGCCGACAGCCGTCCCGGCAATCCAGTTCGGCCTCACTCCACTTCTTTCGAGCGCCGCGTAGGCGCCCGCCTGATAAGCTCCGAGCGCCCCGCCGCCCGACAACACCATGGCGATCCGTTCGAAACGGACCAGGCTCTTATCCGGTCGCGCCCGCGCCAAAGTCCGTCCCTTGCGAGAAAGCTGTCACTCTGCTTCTCATCATAAGACCTCGTGACCGAGCGTCCAGCAGCGAAAGGCGGCGCCCCGTCATTTTCGCTCCGCGGTTGACAGCGCCGCCACAGATTGCAGGTAGACCGCGATCGCCCGGCGGTCCGCCTCGGTCAGCCGGGCAGTACTCTTGACGACCTCGGCCATCCCGTCGCCGACGAAGTCGAAGTCGCGGGTTTGCCCGGTTTCTAGCAAAGTGACGATGTCGCCCTCGCTCCAATCGCCGATGCCGGTCTTGCGGTCGGGCGTAATGTTCGGAACCTTGTTGCCTTCCGGCCCATCCGGGTTCCCGGCGAGAAAGCGGTCTGGCTCGGTCGCGCCCAACCAGTTGCGCGGTGTGTGACATTCGCCGCAGTGGGCGAGCGCGGTAACGAGGTAGGCGCCACGATTATAAGCGGCGCTGTGCTCCGTCGCCGGCTGGAATCGGCCCGCACTGAAAAACAACAGTTTCCATCCGACTTGCAGGAAGCGCCACGAGAGCGGGAAGGCGACGTCGTGGGCTCGGTTGGCTTGCCGCACCGGGGGCAGTGAAAAGAGATAGGCTTTGATCGCCAGCGCATCCGCATCAGTCATCTTGGTAAAGCTGGGATAGGGAAATACCGGGAAATAACTGGCGCCGTCGGGACGCACGCCATCGTGCAAAGCCCGCAGGAATTGCGCGTCGCTCCAGCGCCCGATACCGGTCTCCGCGTCGGGGGTAATGTTAGGGCTGTAGAAGGTGCCGAACCGGGTCGCAAGTGCGCGGCCGCCGGCAAAGGGCTGGCCGTCATGCGCGCTATCTGTGTGACAGGCGGCACAATCGGCGGCATTTGCAAGGTAGGCGCCGCGGGCGGCCGAACCCGCGTCAGCCGCACACGCCGGTAATCCGCCGAGGGCCAGCAAAACGGCGACAAGCGCCGTGGTCAGTCCTTGAGCTTCTCGCGAAACGTCTCGTGACAAGCGCCGCAGCCGTTTTTCCCGAGGTCGCCAAAAGCCGCCGCAACCTTTTCTTTGTCGCCGCTCTTCACGGCAGCAAGAAGCGCATCCGCCTTGCTCGCAGCAGTCTTCTGTGCTTCGAGAAACTTGTTCCAATCGCTCCAAATCGCCGGCTTTGTCGCGAATTTCCCTTCGGAGTCCGGCCCGCCGGTTCCCGGCGGAAACGCGCCGGGGATCTTGTTTGTCGTTTGGGTCAGATTGGCAGCACTGGCCTCCGCCTGCGCGAGATCGGCTTTGCCTTCGGTGTAGGCCTTGACCGTCCCGAGAGCCTTCGCTTGCTCCTTCATCAGCGCCTCGCGGTTCTTGACGACCGCTTCCTTGTCCTGCGCCAACGCCGCGCCACCGGCGCCGGACACGACAAAGATCAATGCCGCGAGCATTTGCAGTCTCAGCGATGATTTCATCCAGTCCCCCATCCGCTCCGAGGCGCCCTGCCTAAAGCCACACTAACGTCGTCCCAAAGCACAGCAAACAACACCGAAACCTGCTCACTATTACGTGATCGGGATTTCGATGTGTGTTTTGAAACCTGGCCTCTCGCGCATTCGCTCGTACCAGGATCTGAGGTTCTTCAGCGGCGGCCGTTCAATCGGGAACGCATGCCAGCGATACACCATGGTTCCCAATGCAATCTCGGCGAGCGTCAACTCGGGGCCCGCCA
>JAFAHP010000584.1 GCA_019237175.1 Alphaproteobacteria bacterium | reverse complement strand
TTTCGTCCGCTGCGCGCCCGCGGCGTCGATATCGTGCATGTCGATATGCGCCACGAACCCGGCGTCGATCTGCACGCCGATCTGACCAATCCGTCTGATGTGCCGCGGCTGCAGGCCCTCGGTCCGCGGGCGCTCCTTTGCTGCAATCTGCTGGAGCATGTGACCCGGCCGGACCAGCTCGCCCGCCATTGTCTCGAGATCCTCCCCAAGGGCGGGCTCGCTTTTGTCACCGTGCCGTTCAGTTACCCCTATCACCGCGATCCGATCGACACGATGTACCGGCCAAGCCCAGCCGAGTTGAGTGCGTTATTCGACGGGGCCAGCCTGCTCGATGGGGCCATCATCGGCGCCGGCGCGTCCTACCGCGACGAGGTTCGGCGTCGGCCCTGGATCCTGCTGCGCCACATCGCCCGCTTTCCGGTCCCGTTCATCGCGTTCGAGCGATGGAAACGCTCGATGACCAAACTTTACTGGCTCTTCGCCGAGTACCGCATCACCTGCGCAGTCTTTGAAAAGCGCTAATGCTCTACGTGAATTTCGCGGGATCAGAAGGCGGCATCATTGCAAACTTCGGATGGCCGGCCCTGGTGCGCCCTTCGGGGGCAATCCCATTGCCAATGCGCAGACGCGGCCCGGATCGCCGCGTCCACCGCGACCCTGCCGCGGGTGGTTGTGAAGGGGTGGGGCGGATCGTTACAATCGCCGCATGCGCGTCCTTTACCACACCTTGCTCTCTCCAGCGGCCCGCAAGGTGCGCATCGTCCTGCGAGAGAAAAACCTCGATTTCACGCTCAAAGCCGAACGAGCCTGGGAACGGCGGCCGGAATTCCTGGCACTCAACCCCGCTGGTGAAGTACCCGTGCTGATCGAGCCCGACGGCACGGTTCTTGCCGATTCTACGGCAATCGTCGAGTACCTCGACGAGGTCTATCGCGAAAAGCTGCTGATCGGTATCAACCCGGTCGACCGTGCCGAGGTGCGGCGGCTGTCCGCCTGGTTCGACGTCAAGATGAACCTCGAGGTCACCGAGAATCTGCTCGGCGAAAAAATGATGAAACGCTATCTTGGGCTCGGGCAGCCGAACTCGCAGGCGATTCGCGCCGGCCACGCCAATCTGCCGCATCATCTCGAATATATCGGTTATCTCGTCGAGCGGCGGCGCTGGCTTGCCGGCGATCATTTCTCGATCGCCGATATCACCGCGGCGGCGCAGCTGTCGAGCCTGGATTATTTAGGCGACGTGCCGTGGGACGACCACGAGCTGGCCAAGGAATGGTATGCGCGGATCAAGTCGCGGCCGAGTTTTCGGCCAAACCTCGCCGACCACGTCCCCGGCGTCCCGCCGCCGCCGCATTATGCCGATCTCGACTTTTGAGAACGGCAGAGGCCCAATTCTGCCGGATGATACTTTCCCTTACTCTCGTCATGCCCGCGAAAGCGGGCATGACGAGAGCTGCCCGACACAGCGCCCGCGGCCCTGGGGCCCCCTTCCGCGGGGGTGACGAAAAAAGGGAGTGAGAACCATCTCTTTGGCTGATACCGCGGATCAGCCGACCTTGGCGCGTAGGCGGTCGTCGCGGCGCTTGCGCGCCAAAGCCGCCGTCCCGCCGCTTGTCAGCTGATAGAGATCGAGCCGGTCGAATTCGTCGTCGGCGGGCGGTTGGATCGACAGGTCGGTATATGTGGCGCGGTCGGGTGCGTTCAGCACCTCCTTCAGAATGGCTTGCATGCGGCGCCAAACCCGCCAGTAGTCGCGTGCCTTACCGGCAATTTCCGCCGCCCGGCGCGGATAGAACGACAACCGACTTTCGCGCGGCAGTTCCGGGCGTCGCTCGCGCCGCGCCCTGCGGCGAAAGGCTCCGCTTTCGAGCGGATGAACCCCTTCGAACAAAACCGCGAGCTTGAACCACACCAGCGCGATCACGATCGTCCGCGGTCGACCGTTGGGGTTGGCGGCGGCGCGGCGCAGGATCGTGCGGATATGGTCGTAGCTGTAAAAACTCTCCCAGGCGGCGCGGTAGGTTTCCTCCCACTCGCGATCCGCCATGCGCGGATGGTGCGTCACCCGGTGCGAGAGGTCGTATTTGTTCAGGTCCGGGTCCATCCAGGTGTGGTCTCGCCATAGATTCAGGTGGTCCTCGGAGCCCGGCAACGGTGTCAGGTAAAACAACTCCAACAAATCAAGCGGCAGCTCACGCTTGATGATCTCGATATCGCGCAAAATCGATTGCTTGGTGTCGGACGGAAAACCGGTGATATATCCGGCATAGGTAATCATGCCGTGCTCACGCCATTTCTGCAGCATCACACGGTAGTCGGTGATTTTGTTCTGATGTTTCTTGGCACCGATCAAATTGTCAGGGTTGATGTTTTCGAGACCGATGAAAACCCGGCGCACGCCGGCCTGTGCCGCCTTTTCGATAAAATTCGGGATGCGGTGGCAGAGGGTGTCGACCTGGATCATCAGGTTGAGCCTGATCCCGTCCTGCCGCCGCAGCCGGATCATGCGGTCGAACAGCGCCTCCCAATTTCGGTTACGCGCGAAATTGTCGTCGGTGATGAAAAATCGGCGGATGCCTTGCGCGTAATTTGCCCGAATCGCCCGTTCGAGATCGTCCGGCGTGCGAAAGCGGCTCTTGCGACCCTGGACATTGATGATCGTGCAGAACGAGCACTGATAGGGGCAACCGCGTCCGAGATCGAAGCTTGAAAACGAGTGCGCAATGCGGCGGATGTGGCGCCGCGGAAGGATCGGCAACGGCTCGGCTTCGATTGTCGGCAGGTCGTTCATGTAGTTGTAGATCGGCTGCAGCGCGCCATTCCAAGCGTCGCGCAGGACCGCGTCGAGACGACCGCCTTCCGCCTCTCCGGCAAAGAACGAAATGCCGAGCGCCCGGGCTTCGACCATCTCGGGCGGCGCCGCGGGCAACATCGCGATGCAGCCCGATACATGAAAGCCGCCGATGCACACCGGCAGGCCCGCGGCGCGAAACGGCCGGGCGAGATCCATGGCGCGCGGGAACTGGTTCGACTGAACTCCGACCATGCCAACCAAGGCGCGCCCGCCCGCCCTGCGAATTGCCCTGATGATGCGCCGCGGATCAACGCGCCGGTTGGTCTCGTCAAAGGTATGAAGGCGGATCTCGATCCCGGGACCGAGCACCTGACGCTGCCGGGCATCCTCGGCGAGCGAATTCAGACAAGCCAGCGTATTCGAAGGGATGGCTGCCCTGAACCAGCGAATTGGATAGCCGTCGTCGCCGTAATGCGTCGGTTTGATCAGAACGAGATGAAATACGGGCCGGTCGACGCGCGTTGCCGGGATCAGCACCATCCTCCCATGACCCTACTTGCTGCCGGTCGCGCCGACTATCGCGTATTCCGGCAATCGCCGCCAGATCGGTGATTGATAAACACCCAAACCTCGGGCTCGGGTGACGCGGGCACTCAATCGGCGTAGTAATGGATCTCGTACAACAGACACCCACCCTCCGACTTGAATGGACCGTGCACGGCGCCCGGCGGGCGGCAGGCATAGGTGCCGGCCGGGAAGTTCTCGCCGCCGCGGCCTTGTGCGTCGTTGCCGACGGTCAGGTCGCCAGATACCAGATAGACCTCTTCCCAATAGTCATGAACAAACGGGGCGGTCGTGAACGCCCCTGGAGCAATCCGCAGGAGCCGGGTGCGGCTGCCGCCTCTGCGCTCCTCGTCGAGCGCGCCAGCGAGAATTTTCTGCTCGATCCCGGCAGGATAGCCGGGCGGGGTCTCCCAGCCCCTTTGCATGTCGATCCGGTGAAATTCGAGATGGGGCTTGTTCGGCGTCATCGAGAGCGATCCTCTTTGCTTGAGCGCGAGAAGCTGCAATCTAAAGCAGCGGCGCCGGTAATCTGCCTACCCTGCTGATGCGATCCACCCGGCCTGCCCCGTGCTGCGGAGCTCAGAGTAGCGTTGTCTTGACACCGACCGCCGACCCAGCATCGCTTAGCCGCCGGTCGAGCGTACAGAGTGCTGCACCCCGCGCTGCGCAGATCGCCACGTGCAGGGCATCTCCCGCGCGCAAATCCAGTTGATGCTGGTCCGCGAACCGGGCTGCCAGAAGAAAATCCGACCGCGAAACCGACACGACGTTGAGGCTGTCGCGACAGAGGCTGGTGAACAGCGCAAGCGCATCGGCGCGGTGAGCAGGCCCAATCTGGCCGCTTCGAAGCTTGATCGACAAGGCCGAGGAAAACTCTGTCACAACCCAGTCGCTCGCCGCCAGTTCCCCGGGGTCCTGCTCCTCCAGCCATTGCTGAACCACCGGGGTTCTCGTTTCATTGGTAAGCGCGGCGACAAGCAGCGAGGTATCAAGATAAAGCATCAGTAACGTTCGTCGTCGCGCATTCGTCGCACAAACTCGGCCGCCGGCTCTGGTTGCAACGGCATCGTCATCGTGATTGCACGTAGCCGCGCGGCCTCGATGCGCCGCCGGGTATCCCGGGCCGCGACAAGCCGTGCTGCAGGCTTGCCTCGTCGTAGGATGCAAATGGGTTCGCCGGCAGCAGCGGCCGCGACCAGCTCGCTGAGATGCGCCTTGGCTTCCGCCAAATTTACTCTTCTCATCACAAACTGACCATTAATTTGGTCATCTATATACGATTGGACAACAGGCGCGCAATCCATCGCGGAACGAGATTGAGTGGTTGACGAGCGCCGCTGCGCTGCGCCTGATGGCGCAACCGGTGACGTGCAACTCGGCGACAAGGGGGCCATTCATGGCGATTTCCGATGTTAAGGCGCTGACCTTTGACGTGTTCGGCACGGTTGTGAATTGGCGCGACAGCATCGCCCGCGAGGCCAAGGCCATTCTCGGGCCCAAGGGCTACGACAAAGACTGGCATGATTTTGCCGACCGCTGGCGGGCCCGCTATCAGCCGGCGATGGCCAAGGTGCGCAACGGCGAACGCCCGTGGACGCGGCTCGACGATCTGCATCGCGAGAACCTGCTCGAACTGTTGCCGGAATTCGGAATATCCGGGCTTAGCGAGGCCGAGATCGACCATCTGAACCGCGCTTGGCACCGGCTCGATCCGTGGCCGGACACCGTCGAGGGTCTGACCCGGCTCAAGCGCAAATACGTTCTCGCGACGCTGTCGAACGGCAACGTCTCGTTGATGGTCAACATGGCAAAATATGGCGGACTGCCATGGGACGCGATCCTTGGTGCGGAAGTGGCACGGGCCTACAAGCCGCAACCCGAAGCCTACGACCGCACCGCCCAATTTCTCGACCTGAAGCCCGTGCAATGCATGATGGTCGCGGCGCATAACGGTGATCTATTGGCCGCGCGCGGGCGCGGTTTTCATACCGCTTTTGTCAGCCGACCACAGGAGCATGGCCCGAACAAGACCCGCGACATTCGGGCCGAGCACGATTTCGACGTGGTTGCCGACAGCTTTATTGACCTCGCCGCCAAACTCGGCTGCTGACAGCGGCCAAAGCGGCGGCGATGCCCGCCACGTCGATGCTGTCGCGCCCGATCCCGTCGACCGGAGAAGAAATCCCGGTCATCGGCCTCGGTACTTGGCCGCCTGCCCAACGAGGAACAGCGCCGCCCCATCCGCGTGTTATGCGACGCGCTGCAAGCGTTACGCGCGAATCGCTCGACGAAAACCGGGCGTGCCGTCAAAATCCTTTGTCAAATAAAGATACGGAGAGGGAGTTCGTATGCAGCTCGGATGCTCGTTGCCGGTCGGCGATATCGGCACCGATCCCGCGGTTTTGCGCGATTACGCGCAGGCAGCCGAGGGGTTGGGTTTTACCCATTTGATGGCCCCGGACCATGTTCTTGGAGCCAACC
>JAFAHP010000569.1 GCA_019237175.1 Alphaproteobacteria bacterium | reverse complement strand
GCGGCCTCCTGCGCCGCGACTACGAGGGCCAGACGTTGCGCGACCATCTCGGCTTGCCCCGGGCGACGGCGGCGCGGCTGCGCCAAGCCGCCGGGGCCGAATAACGCTGACCGAAACCTCGTCGCCGCCTGCAAAGTACTTGCTATTGTAGAGGGCAGAACGGTCGCACTGCGATCACAGCAACTGCGATCCTGCCGATTTCCGCACGACAAAGGATGGACCGCCGCCGATCCATAGCGGTCGATAGAAACTGTTTGCTTGGCACCGCACTCGTGCGAGGCTGGTTGCCGACGGGCTGTGCCCGGCGCAGGAACAAGGAAGACGGCCGATGGCTCTCAAAATTTATGGCGTGGCGCGCTCGCGAGCGTTTCGCACGTTATGGATGGCGGGCGAGCTCGGGCTCTCTTACGAGCTTGTCCGGGTCGACTTCGCCGATGGTGGTACCCGGCGGCCGGAATACCTCGCCATCAACCCGAACGGCCACATCCCGGCAATCGACGACGACGGCTTCAAGCTGTGGGAATCGATGGCAATCAACCTCTATCTCGCCAAGAAATACGCGGGTGGCGCGGGCGGGCTTTATCCGCAGCGCCTCGAAGACGAGGCGCGGGCGTGGCAGTGGAGCTTTTGGGGAATGACGGAGGTCGAGCGTCCGGCTCTGACCGTGCTGTTGAACCGCATCGGCCCAGACGACCGGCGCGACCAAGTCGCGGCCGATGAGGCCGAGCTTGCACTTGCCACACCGCTCAAGGTGCTGGATGGCGCGGTGAGTGCTAGCCCCTATCTGCTCGGCGCTCATTTCACGGTCGCCGATCTCAACGTCGCCAGCATTCTCGCCTGGGCCCGCCAGGCGCGGGTCAATCTCGCCGCTTTTCCAAAGGCCGAGGCCTGGCTGAAGACGTGCCATGACCGGCCGGCCGCGCAGGCTGCGCGGCAACTGCAGCGCGAGGGCTGAGCCATGGCCTCGCCACCACAGACCATCGTCTACGTCTCCAATGCCGGGACCAAAGAGATTTTTGTCTTCGCGATGGATCGCGACAGCGGTGATCTGACCCAAATCGAGCGCGTTTGCGTGCCCGGCACCGACAAGCCGTCGCCGACCAGCATGCCGATGGCGGTCAGCCCCGACCGCCGCTTTCTTTACGCGGCGCTGCGCAGCGCGCCGTTTCCGGTCTCGAGCTTTGCGATCGATAACGAGACTGGACGGCTTGAGCATCTCGGCACCGCACCGCTCGCCGACAGCATGGCCTATGTTGTGACGGACCGCACCGGCCGGTTTCTGCTGAGCGCTTCCTATCCGGGAGCGAAGCTGGCAATCAACCCGATCGACGGCGACGGCCGGGTCGGCGTGCACGCGACGCAAATTTTAACGACCAAACCAAAGGCGCATTGCGTCGTTGTCGACGCATCGAACCGCTATGCCTACTGCACCAATCTTGGCGCCGACATCGTCATGCAGCTGCGCTTTGACGCAGCAGCCGGCATTGTGGAGCCCAACCAGCCCGCCGAGATTGCAACCAAACCCAATGCCGGCCCGCGCCATCTGGCATTTCATCCGAGCGGCCGGTTTCTCTATCTCTTGAACGAGACCGACGCCACGCTCGGTGCCTATGCCATCGATCCGGCGACCGGTACACTCTCCGAATTAGAGACAAAGCCGACCTTGCCGCCCGACTTTGCCGGCAAGCCGTCGGCGGCCGATCTGCATGTCGCCCCGAACGGGCATTTTATTTATTCGAGCGAGCGCACGACGAGCACGATCAAAGGATACCGCATCGACCCCCAGCGCGGCACCTTTTCACGCTGCGGGCGCTGGCCGACCGAAACCACGCCGCGCGGCTTTGCGATCGACCCGCGCGGGCGATTTCTGCTCGCGGCGGGGCTCGGCTCGAATGCGATGACGGTCTCGGCGATCGACCCCGACAACGGCAGTCTTGCCGCGCTGCGGCAGTACCGTCTGGGCGAGATGCCCAACTGGATCGAAATCGTCGACCTGCGCTGAGCCACCCGCCGAGTACCAATCGCGCTCTCCGCCTTCGTCCGCGCGCCTTCTTCGGGATGAAAAATTGCTGCCTCGGTGCGTTGCCACGTTCTTGGTCCATTTGAACAAGCCCGCACAATTAACGCGTGCGAGATCGCGATATGATCGCGTTAGCATCCGGGGTAGGGCTCTAATATTCCTGCCGGGTTGGCGTGAAATCGGGTAGGATCGGGGTTGGTTGCAGATCGCCACGGCGGTTGCGAGCCGGTGCGCTTTCGGAAAGGAGCAGGGAAATGGGCGAGATTTTGGGTCTTGGCTGCACTCACTATCCGGGGCTGACGGTGCCCGACGAGCAATTGCCGTCCCTGTTTCACCGCCTCCTGACCGCACCCAATGTGCCCGAATATTATAAGAACCCCGCGAATTGGCCGGCCGAGCTGGTCGCGGAACTCGGCAACGACGAGGGTTTCTCGGCAGCGCAGCGCTATAGTGCTCGGCTCGCCGAGGGTTTTCGCGAGGTACGCAAATCGCTCGACGAATTCAAACCGGATTTTGTCGTGGTGTGGGGTGACGACCAGTACGAGAACTTTCGCGAGGACATTATTCCGGCGTTTTGCCTGCTTGGCTATGATGAGAATTACTCGACTCAACCGTGGAAGAACGGCAATGGCGGGCGAACCAACCGCTGGGGCGAGTCCGGCGACTGGGAACTGAAGCTTCATGGCCATCGCGAGGCCGCCAAATACCTTGCCACCGGATTGATCGAACGCGGCATCGACATGGCCTATGCCTACAAGCCGCTGCATCATCCACTGGCGCACGCTTTTACCAACACGTTCTTGTATCTCGATTGGGACCGCAAAGGCTTCCCCTATCCGGTGGTGCCGTTTGCAATCAATTGCTACGGCAGCAACCTCTTACACGCCAAAGGCGGCACCGCGGCCTTGTTCATCCCGCCGCGCGACCCGTCCATCGCCGGCGACCCACCGTCGCCGCACCCTTGGCGCTGCATGGAAGTGGGCCGCGCGGTGGCCGAGACCCTGGCGGCGTCGCCCTGGCGGGTGGCGGTGATCGCGTCGTCGAGCTGGTCGCACTGCTTCCTGTCGCCGACCAACGGCTATTTGTGGCCCGATCACGAGGCCGACCGCCTGCTGTTCAAAGCGCTCAAAGAACGTGACTACGACACGTGGCGCAAGCGTCCCCTGGCGGCGATGGAACAGGCTGGCCAGCATGAGATGCTGAACTGGTGCGCGTTGATGGGGGCAATGGAGACGCTCGACCGGCGCCCAGTCGTCCACGATTACGTGGAGACGCACATATTCGCCTCGGAGAAGTGCTTCGTTACTTATCCGGTCTAAGATCGAAAGATGGCGGCGGCGGGAGCGATATTCGCCGCTCGCCGCCGTGCTTGCCAATTCGGGTCCCCACCCGTAACACTTGGGCCGGGGGACCCATGTTCAAAAAGCGGCCTATCCTGGAAGAACCCGCACGGACGGCAGCCTTGCTGTGGCGTCTGGGCCGCGATTTCATGCGTCCGAATGCGGGGCGGATCGCGCTGGCGTTTGGATTGATGGGGGCGGCCGCCGGCAGCACGGCGTTGCGCGCCTGGCTGATGCAGCCGGTGCTCGATCGCGTCTTTGTCGGCCGCGACGCTTCGTGGCTGTTGCTGATCGCCGGCGGCGCGCTGGCCCTGGCGCTTGTCAAAGGTATCGCCGATTACGGCGAAGCGGTATTGATGAACCGGGTCGGGCAGCGTGTTATCGCCGATGTGCAGATCGCGCTGTTTGGCCATCTGATGCGCGCCGATCTATCCTATTTCCATCGCCATCCAAGCGGCACGCTGATCGCACGCTTTACCAGCGATGCGGTATTGCTGCGCAACGCCGCCGCCAATGTTCTGGGGGCGATCGGCAAGGATGCGCTGACCGTGGTTTTTCTCGTCGGGGTCATGTTTTATCAGGACTGGGTGCTGGCGCTGGTGTCGTTTTTTATCTTCCCGGTGGCGATCCATCCGATCGTTGGGATCGGCCGGCGAATGCGGCGCGTGACTGCCAACACCCAGACCGAGGTCGGCCAGCTGACAACATTGCTCAGTCAGACCTTTCAAGGGGCGCGCCTGGTTAAGGCGTATGGCATGGAGGCTTACGAGCGACGGCGCGCGGCGGCACTATTCGAGCGGCTGTTCGCGCTGATCGACCGAGCGACGCGAATCCGGTCGGCGGCCTCGCCGATGATGGAGACCCTTGGCGGTGCGGCGATCGCGGTTGTCATCCTGTATGGCGGCCACCAGGTGATCGGCGGCGTGCGGACGCCCGGGGCGTTCTTTTCGTTTGTGACGGCGCTGCTCTTGGCCTATCAGCCAGTCAAGAGCCTCGCCAATTTAAACGCTTCATTGCAGGAAGGTTTGGCGGCGGCCGACCGGATCTTTCAAGTATTCGATATCGAGCCGCGAATCCATGACCTGCCCGGGGCCAAGCCGCTGAGTATCGCGGGTGGCGAGATCTCTTTTGATCACGTGCGCTTCGGCTATGCGCCCGGCGCGGTTGCCCTCGACAACATTTCGTTGACGATCCCCGCAGGCCGCACCGTCGCGCTGGTGGGAGCGTCTGGAGCCGGAAAGTCGACGATCCTCAATTTGATCCCGCGATTTTTCGATGTCGAGGAAGGCAGCATCACCATCGACGGCCAGGACGTTCGCTCCGTCACCTTGGCCTCGCTGCGGGCGGCGATCGCGATCGTATCGCAAGAAGTGACATTGTTCGACGACACGCTGCGGGCGAATATCGCCTACGGGCGTTTTGGAGCGGCCGCGACGGATATCGAGGCCGCCGCCCGCGCCGCCGGCATCGACGGATTTATCCGCGACTTGCGCGACGGCTACGACACGCAGGTCGGGGAACACGGCGTGCGGCTTTCCGGTGGGCAGCGCCAGCGGGTTGCGATCGCGCGCGATGCTGAAGGACGCCCCGATTTTATTGCTCGACGAAGCGACGTCGGCGCTCGACAGCGAATCCGAGCGTCAAGTGCAAGCGGCGTTGCATAAACTCATACGCGGGCGCACGACGCTCGTGATCGCCCATCGTCTCTCGACTGTTCAGGGCGCCGATTTGATCTGCGTGATCGACCGCGGACGCCTTATCGAGAGCGGGCGGCACGCCGAGCTTCTCGCCCGCGATGGGTCGTATGCGCGGCTTTACGCGATGCAGTTCGCCGATGACCGCGATCTTGTCATCGCCGGTTCCGCCAAATAGCGGCGTGGCTCCGCAATCATCCCCTCGCCGGTGGCGGCGCCTGTTGCGCAATCCGCGTGTGCGGCACGCGGCATGCTGGGCGATCCATTGTTACATTCGCCTTGTCTATTGCACCAATCGTTGGACAGTCGAAAACGGCGAGTCGCCGCGACACCTGCTCGCCGCCGGACGCCCGTTTATCGGCGCCTTCTGGCATGGCCGGATGATGATGATCCCGATGGGCTGGGCGCGGATGGCGCCGATGCACATGCTGATCTCGGCCCATCGCGACGGGCGGATCATTTCGGACGCGGTCGCCTATTTCGGGATCGAGACGATCGCCGGCTCGACCCGGCGCGGCGGCTC
>JAFAHP010000448.1 GCA_019237175.1 Alphaproteobacteria bacterium | reverse complement strand
GATCTGGATCTGCTGCATGAATGGGGGCTTGCCGGCAGCCGCTTTGGCACGGTCGTCACCTGGTTTCTGCTCGGCGGCGACCTCTACACTGCCTACACTTTCATTGCAGTGCCGGCACTACTTTTCGGCGTCGGCGCGCTTGGCTTTTTTGCCGTCCCCTACACGATTATGGTTTATCCGTTTGTCTTTGTCGTCTTTCCACGCCTGTGGTCGGTGGCGCGACGGCACGGCTACATCACAGCTGCGGACTTCGTTCGCGGCCGATACGGTAACAGATGGCTGGCATTTGCCGTCGCCATCACCGGCATCCTAGCAACGATGCCCTATATCGCATTGCAGCTCGTCGGCATTCAGGTCGTGATCGCCGCGCTTGGTATCGAAAGCACCGGGCTCGGCGGCGATCTGCCATTGATCATCGCCTTTGTCATTCTCGCCGCCTTTACCTATACGAGCGGCTTGCGGGCGCCGGCGGCGATCGCCATTGTCAAAGACATCCTGATCTGGATCACGGTCATCGTCGCGATCACCGTTATCCCTATCGCGCTCGGCGGCTATGGCAAGATCTTCGCGGCGGTGCCGCCGGGCAAATTGCTGCTCGCCGCGCCTCAGGGCAACAGTCTCGGCAATTACAGCGCCTACGCGACCTTGGCCTTCGGGTCGGCGCTGGCGCTGTTTCTTTACCCGCATTCGGTAACCGGCGTCTTGAGCGCGAGCAACAGGCTTGCCATTGCGCGCAATGCCGCATTTCTTCCGGCCTACTCGTTCCTGCTCGCCCTGATCGCATTGCTCGGCTACATGGCAATCGCAGCCGGTGTCGAGAAAGCGGCAGAATACGCACCGCTCTTCAAGCAATACGGGCCCAATTTCGCCGTGCCCGCGCTGTTTATGGCGATGTTTCCGTCATGGTTTGTCGGTGTGGCGTTCGCTGCAATCGCTATCGGCGCGCTGGTCCCCGCAGCGATCATGTCGATTGCCGCCTCCAATCTGTGGACCCGCAATATCTATCGCGAGTTCATCCGGCCCGACTGCACGGCGCTGCAGGAATCGCAAATGGCAAAAATCGTCTCGCTGATCATCAAGTTCGGCGCGCTGGTGTTTATCCTGGGGCTCCCGCTGCAATATGCCATCCAGCTGCAGCTTCTGGGCGGGGTGTGGATCATCCAGACACTGCCGGCGGTCATCGGCGGCCTTTACACGCGCTGGTTCCACGATCGCGCCCTCGTCCTCGGCTGGCTCGCCGGCATTGCCGCCGGCACGGCGATGGCCGCCTCGCAGAGCTTCCGTCCAATCTATCCGCTGCAGATTGGCGGCCTGACGATCCCCACCTACGCGGCGCTGGCCTCGCTGATCCTGAACCTAATCGTCGTCATCGCGCTGACACCAATCTTCAATGCGATCCAAACCGTGCGCGGCCCCGACGAGACCCGGGCCGAGCATTATGTGTGACCGCCTTCTTTATATCAGACTGACAGCGGCACGCCCAAGATGCCGGTCTGCGAGATGACCATCAGCGAGGCAGACCGTGTTCGTCGTAGCCGAGGATCTCGTCTGCCGCCATCGTATCGAGATCTGGCAAAGAGGCGCACCGACGGTGCGGTTTCCAGGATTTCAGCGGCCAGGCTTCGTCCGGCTTGGCCGCGCCGGACCCTTTGCAGGCGCTCCTCGGCCGCCCTGCGGATCGCGGTCGCAACCGTCTTGCCTGTTAGTGAGGCGAGCTAGCGTACAGATTTTTCGGTGGCCGGATGTGAAAGCGGAGGTTCCAGGACCGGCTATTTCCAGGGAGCGAATAACGTGATATAAGCGTTTATCGCTGCGGGAGCCGAAGCCGGAGGTTAAGGGCGGCGCAAGCAGCGGGAGCAGATGCGGTCATTGAGCCGCAGCCTTTCTGTTGCCGCGCAGGTCCCGCCGCTTTTACATGCTTGATCCCGCGGACGACGGGACCACACAATCATCCAGTGGGAGGAGTTCATGCCTGGTCGTTCATGCCACACCGTATTGAGAGCCGCGACCACTTCGTGGCCGGCGCTGCTGGCCTACTTATGCATTTTCCACAGCCATGGTGCCGGCGCTGCCGTCAGTGCGCCGGTTGCGAGCTGCGCCAGCTTGGCGGGATTAGCGCTGCCCCAGACGCAGATCATAAGCGCAACCGAGATAGCCTCCTCGCCGGTCAATTATTGCAATGTCATCGGCGTGATCGGGAAATACGTCAGCGCGCAAGACCCGGACCATTTTACTTATGGCATCGGTTTCGAGCTGAACCTCCCGGACAGTTGGATCGGCCGTTTCGAGATGCAGGGGGGCTCCGGATCGGACGGCTCGGTCTCCAGCCCGACGGGCGCCGCAGGTATCGAGCTCGGCCAAGGCTGGGCGGTCGCGAAAGATGATGGCGGCCACGAGGATAGCCTGCCCAATCCCTTTGGTTGGACCGACGACGACGCCAATGCCGGGGGATCGGCGCACTTCGCCATCGACGAACACGCCCGTGTAAACTACGGCTACAACGGGATCGAGAAGACGGCGACGATCTCAAAGGCGATCATCGCATACTACTACGGCAAGCAAGCGAGTTTTTCCTATCTGTCGGGATGCTCTAATGGCGGGCGCGACGCAATGGTCGCCTCGCAGCGTTTTCCCGATCTCTTCGATGGCATCATTGCCGGCAATCCCGGTTTCGACCTGCCCAGGGCCGCGATCGCCGAAGCCTGGAACGAGCAGTCGCTGGCGCCGCTTGCGACGCGGCAGGACGTCAACGGCCAGCCATACATCCCCGACACTTTCGCTCCGCAGGATCTGGAAGTCGCGTCCGCAGCCATCCTCGGCGCCTGCGATGCGCTCGACGGGCTCGTCGACGGCATCATCGACAATTTCCCGGCATGCACGGACAAGGTCGTCTTTCCGGTGTTGGACGAAT
>JAFAHP010000424.1 GCA_019237175.1 Alphaproteobacteria bacterium | reverse complement strand
TCCTCGCTCTTCCAAAAGGGTGCCTGGGTCTTGAGCCAATCGATCAAGAAATGGCAGGCGGCGAGGGCCGCTTCGCGGTGCGGGGAGGCGGTGGCGACGAGCACGATGCGGTCGCCGGGCTCGAGCCGGCCGTAGCGGTGAATGATCAGCGACGCGTCAAGCGGCCAGCGCCGATGCGCCTCCAGCTCGATCTCGGCGAGCTGTTTCTCGGTCATCCCAGGATAGTGCTCGAGGGTCAGCGCCGATACGCGCTCGCCGCCACCCATGTCACGAACGAGCCCGACAAAGCTGGCGATCCCGCCGATGCGATGGTTACCAGCGGCAAGCCGATCGAGCTCGACACCGACATCGAAATTTTCGCGTTGAACCCGGATCATCGCTCGGCCTCAACCATCTGAGGAAAGCCGGTTCTACCGCTGGCAAATGGGGAGGGGCTCACCCGGATTCCCGGGTCAAGCCCGGCGAGGGTGAGGGAGGAACAGTTCCCCCTGCGGCCGCGCGGCATCTTTAAGGCCATGGTCAGCCCCCGGTTACGGGCGGAAAGATCGCAACCTCGTCCCGGTCATCAACCGGATGCTCGCGCTCGACATAGTCCTGGTTCACCGCGACGCGCACAACCGAGAGGTCGCGAAGCGCTTCGGCAAAATGCGGTCCACGGACCTTTAGCCAGTCCAATAGACCCGCCACATCGCGGATCTCCACCGGCAGCGTCAATTCCTCCTCGGCATAGCCGATGCGGGCACGCAGCCAGGCGAAATAAAGGATCTTCACGCGAATACCTCGGAAAACGACAGAAAATCGATTGTGGTCCCAACATCGAGGTCACTTGCCGCCTCATCGAGGACGACCAACCCGTCCGACCGGACGATGGAGGAGAGGATGCCAGCGCCGTCGCGCGGATATTTGATGGCGATAACCGCGTCTCCATCGCGCTGCAAGCGCGCACGCAGGTATTCCCGCCGCCCCGGCCTTTTGCGGTACGCAAACCCTGCCCGCGCCGGAATCGCCCGCGGCGCGGCCGCCGCGGCACCGGCGAGCTTTAGGATTAAAGACCGGGCAAGGACAGCAAAGGTCACGGCAGCAGCCACCGGATTGCCCGGCAGGCCGATCAACGGAACCCCCGCCACCTGGCCGAGAGCAACGGGTCGGCCGGGTTTGATCGCAAGCCGCCAGAAATACAGCACTCCGAGACGTTCGACTGCTGCCTTGACATGATCTTCGTCACCCGTGGAAACCCCGCCCGAGGTTACGATCAGATCATGATTGGCGCTCGCCGCCGAGAGCAAGTCGACCAGCGCCGCTTCCCGATCGGGCGCGATGCCGAGATCGCTGACGGTGCAGCCGAGCCGCTCCAGCAAAGTTGCAAGCATGAAACGATTTGCATCGTAGACCATGCCAGGCGGTAGTTCGGTGCCGGGTTCGTGCACCTCATCGCCGGTTGACAGCAGCGCGACCCGCAACGAGCGGTACACGCGCAACTCCCGACGGCCGATCGCCGCCGCCAAGCCGATTTCGGCGGGGCCAAGGCGGGTTCCGCTGGTGAGCGCGGTTTCGCCCGCTGCCACATCTTCGCCGGCATGGCGCCGGTTCGCACCTTTCCGGATCCCGGGCGGCAACTGCACCCTGTTTTCGCAGATTACGCAATCCTCTTGCATCATCACGGTGTCGGCGCCTTCCGGCATTGGCGCCCCGGTGAAGATGCGGATTGCCTCGCCAGTGCGGATCGGCCGGTCGAGTGGATGGCCGGCCGCAGCGCGGCCGCCGACGGGCAAATCTGTTTCGCGATCCGGCGCTAGATCGGCATGCCTTACGGCAAAACCGTCGACGGCACTGTTGGCGTGCGGCGGCACATTTATCGTCGCCACCACATCGGCTGCCAATACGCGCCCGTGGGCGGCGCGCAAGGCGAGAGTTTCGGTGTCAACGACGGGCACGACCCGTTGGTCTATTCGCGCGAGCGCCTCGCCCACGCTCAGCAATCCGGTGCCCGAGGCGAAACAATCGTCGCTCAACTGGGCCATCGCGCGCGTCCATCATGACAAAGAATAAAATCGGCGATGCAGCCCGCACTGCCGACCGGGAGCCATGGCAGCTTCAATTCTTGTATCCGCTGGTCGGAGGCGACCGCGACTACAAACGGGTCGTCGGGATAGAGGGGCGGCTTACCGAGCGAAGGGCGGTGAACCTCGATCTTGGGGTGCGGATGCGGCTTGAACCCTTCCACCAGCAGCAGGTCAACCGGAGTAATGCGCGGCAACAGAGCGTCGAGCCCAGGTTCGGGCTCGTCGCGCAATTCGTGCATCAATGCCCAACGCCGCTGTGAAACGATCATGACCTCGCTGGCACCCGCCTGGCGATGCCGCCATGAATCCTTCCCAGGCTGGTCGACATCGAAACCATGATGAGCATGCTTGATCGTCGAGACGGTAATACCGCGCGCAACAAATTCAGGGATCAACGCTGTCATCAACGTCGTTTTGCCGCTGCCGCTCCAACCGGCAAGCCCAAAGATGCGCATTCCCGCTTTCCCTCGCGGCCTCAGGTGGGGGCCGAAAGCGGCCGCTGCAACATGTCATGAGCACGCGCTGTCATTCTCGATCCCGCCGTCACAGGCCGCTCTCGAGGCCGAGCTGCTCCCAGAGCCCGCATTGATGCTCGGCCCCAAAGCCGAACTCGGGATGCGGGTAGGGCGTGGTAAGCGCCTGGGCGTTGTCATCCGCGCTGACATAAGATGGCCAACCTGTGCCATAGCGTATTTGACGAATTTGCGCTCCCGTACCGGAGCGGTTGGGGTCGAGCGTTGCGACGAAGTTCGTCCAATACCGGACCATCTCCTGTGACAGGCGCTTCTCGGCTGGGCTCAGCGGGAACGGGTCCGTTGCGACTTGATAATTGATGTTGGGAAAGAACCCGTCGGGATTGAAGATGAACTGAAGCTCGCTCGCGTGCGTCGCGCCGTAGGGGAAGACGGTCGGCAGGTTGAAGAGTTCGGGTGCGTTGGTGTCCTTGAACTCATAAGCCCACACCGGAACGTACTTGGCGAAGAGTTGGTCCGCGGTGCGCGCGGTGCAGGCGAATAGCGAGTCGGTGATAATTGCTGCCACCGCCTCTCCCGGTGCTGCCGCCGCGCCGTCGGACAAGTAGTTCGCAATCGGGTATTGGCTCTCGATCGTCGCCAACGGAGGATTTGGGTAGGCGGCAAACAGCTCGGCGACCGCGCTCGCATAGGGTATCGTGGTTGCGGTCGCCGGCCCGCCACTGTTCACAATGCCCTGGAATAGTGGCACGAACAGGCGGCCCTCGTCGAGATTTGTGCCCTGAATGACTGGGACCTTGTTGTAGTTCCCATTGGCGAAAGCCTGCTGCGGCAGTTCCGGCAATGTCGCGACGTTTGGTCCCAGCACCGGTAACCAGGCAAGCGGCAACGCGGCAGCGAGAACCGCTGAAACCGGAGCCTCCTGCAGACAAGCCAGGGTGGTGCATCCCGACGCGTGGACAAACGGGTCGCCGCTGATCGTTTCGAGCACCGGTTGCGGGAACTGAAAGATGATACACCCGCTTTCGATGATCGCTCCGCGAAACAGTCCCGCCGCAGTCGGCGAGGCGAGATGGGAACAGACGTCGAGCGCGCCGGCGGATTCACCGGCGATGGTCACCTTTTGCGGGTCACCGCCAAAGGCGGCGATGTTGTCCTTTACCCAGCGCATCGCGAACTGCTGGTCCAAGAGCCCATAATTTCCCGAGCTGTTGGGGGTATTGCCGTCCAGCAGCGGGTGAGCGAGCCAGCCGAGCGCGCCCAGGCGGTAGTTGATCGTGACGGCGATGACGTGGCCTTGGGTGACAAGAGGCGTCGGATCGTAGCTGCTGCCCTCGCCGTATTGGTTAGAACCGCCATGGATCCAGAAGAAGACCGGTAAGGGGTCGCCCCCTTTATCGAGCCGACTCGCCGGCGCGTAGATGTTCAGAAAAAGGCAGTCCTCGCTATCGGCGCTGCCCGGCACCGGGACCGTGTTTGGCGGTATCGGCAGCGGTATCGAGTTGCCGAACTGCGAGATGTTCTGCGGGCAGGGGGAACCGAATTGTGTCGCATCGTACGGATCCTGCCGCGTGCCATAGTACTCTGGCGGCTTGGGCGGTGCCCAGCGACCAGCTCCGGT
>JAFAHP010000374.1 GCA_019237175.1 Alphaproteobacteria bacterium | reverse complement strand
CCGCCCGGCGAATAGACAATCTACCCGCCCAACTCTGTCGCGGCGACCGGGTCACGCTCGATCCGCTTAAGCAAATTTCGTTTGCAGGGTGGCCGCAGTCATCCCTGTGCTTGTAGGTTTCTTGATCAGCGCACAGACGCCCCGAACTGCCGGTCCGCCCCGGTTTCTGCTGATAGCCACGCAGAGATTGCGGGTTAGTTCGCGATTGATGCAACGTTGACGGGGATATGACGCTTACGACAGGCTCGGATTCATGAGCTTCCTTGAGCGCTTCGGTACGCAACCTGAGGGAGATGTTCAGGCTAACGCCGCCAATAAGCGGGGTGGCAGGTGAGCGATCACAGCCGGTCAATAAAGGCGAGTACATTCCTCGCGGTCGCGCCAGCGTCACCAGCTGCGAAACGATGCGCTCTGGTTATCGCCGTCACATTACTTACCATATTCTGTGGTCTGATCCCATTAGCGCGACGATCTTTTTCCCGCACTGATGCCCTAATTCCGATTTTCGATGCGGCGGTGACGTTGAATTGCCTGATGACGGCGGGATTTTTGCTGGTTGGCTTCAGCAGGTCTCGGCTGAGCGCTGTACTGGTTCTTGCCGGCGGCTATCTACTTACCGCTTTAATACCCGCCGCCCACATGCTGACCGGTACCGGTCTGTTCGCGAGCGGCGCACCTCTGGGTGCTGACTCTGATACCAGTATGTGGCTTGAGATCTTCCGCGATGGCGGCTTCCCTTTCTTTGTCATCTGTTACCTTTCTTTGTCATCTGTTACCTGGAGTTGAAGCGGGCTGAGAGCGGGGGCGCGAAACCGCGCACGAATAATCTCTCCAACATTATTTTGGTTTCCTGCGGTGCAGTTGTCGTCGTTTGCTGGCTCACCTTCCTCGCCGTTGCGGGTCAGCCGCTGTTGCCACAAATCTTAAACGCCAGGGCTTATGCCCCCGCGATGGTGGTTGTTGGCGCGCTGGTCGGCCTGCTCAGTCTCGTCGCTTTTGTGGTTTTAGCTTCGCGCGGCTCGTATTCCATCCTTGATCTATGGCTGCTGGTTGTTATTTGCGCGTGGACGCCCGGGGTGGCCTTTAGCACCGTAACCCACGGTGGGGGCGCGGATGTCGGTTTTGTTATTGGCCATCTGTTTTTGGTGACGGGGGCGAGCATCGTGCCCATCGTTCTGCTCGTCGAGGCGAGCCGCGTTGCCAGGCGGCTTGATGAGGCGCTCGCAGTTGCTGAAGAACGCAATATCGACCTTGCACGCTCGCGGGAGGAACTTTCGCCGGCGCAACGCCTTGAGGCTATTGGTCAGCTGACGGGGGGCGTCGCGCACGACTTCAACAACCTCTTAGCCGTCGTCATCGGCAACCTCGAACTCATTCTTCGGGCTCCTGGCGACGCCAAAAAAATCGAGCGGCGCGCACAAGCCGCGATCAAAGCGGCGCAGCGCGGCGAACACCTGGTACGGCAGCTCCTCGACCCGATCTAAAGGTCCTGCTGACCTCGGGACACATTGCAGCCGCTCTCAATCTCGAGTTCGGGGTAGCGGACGATTTGGACGTGGTCGGCAAACCTTATCGGTGCGAAGAGCTGGCAAACAAAATCAGGCAGGTGATCGGGGCATCGGCCGCTTGCTTCATTCTGCTGCAACCTGCTGCAACCCGGCCGCGCGAGCGCCTCGTTTGCGCGGGCTTGACCCGCCCGTTGGGTGCAAAAAACATCGACTGCGACGCGCCTGTGTCGTGCGTTTCGATGTATGCGGTGCTCGGCTGGCGCTGGCCAGCGCTCGGAATGGAAGTGCACATCTACGATAGTGCGCAGAAACCTCGGTGATGTAAATTCGCCCCCCAGACCGCAGCAGCGAGGGGTCCGGCGATGCAGCTCGACGCGCTCTTCCGCCCGAAATCTGTCGCCGTCATCGGCGCCTCGGACAAGCCGACAATCGGCCGACGGCTGTTGGTCTCGCTCGCGCGCATCGGCTTTCGAGGTCCGGTCTATCCGATCAACCCGCACTATTCGACGGTGCTCGGCCACAGGTGTTGGGCCGATTTCTCCGAGCTGCCGGAAACACCCGACCTGGCATTGTTTTGCATGGGCCACGAGAGGGTGCTCGATGCACTTATCGCCGCCGCCGAGCGCGGCCTGCCTGCCGCGGTGATCTACGACGGCGGTTTTGCCGAGCAGGGCGAAGATGGCCGCAGGCTGCAGCAGCGCATCCAGGATGCCTGCCATCAGGCCGACATTGCGTTATGCGGGCCGAATTGTATGGGCGTTCTCAACCCGAACCATCCCAGCACCTCCTACCTGCAGGAGCTGCGCGACGCCAGCGGGCTCGCCGGCAATGTCGGCATCATCTCGCAAAGCGGCTCGGTTTGCGTCAGTCTGTTGACCGATATCCGGCGCTTCGGCTTCAGCCATGTCATCTCGTCGGGCAACGAGGCTGTCCTGACGGCGGCCGATTACCTCGATTACCTCGCTGGCGATCGCGAGACTGTAATCATCGGCGCTTTTATCGAAACCGTTCGAGAGCCGGAGCATTTTGCTGCCGCACTCGACCGGGCCGCCGCCTCCGGCAAACCGGTTGTGGCGCTGAAAGTCGGTCGCATGTTCCGCACCCGGCGAGCCATTACCACCCATACCGGCGGGGATGCCGGCGATTCGGCGGCAATCTCCGAGCTGCTGCGCGCTCATAATGCAATCGAGGTTACCGATCTGGTCGAATTGACCGAGGTTTTGGCAGCATTCCAGCAATGGAAGCCGCCAGGCGGACGGCGGCTCGGAGTGATCACCTCGTCGGGTGGGCTTGCCGAGCTGATCCTCGACCTGGGGGCCGCGAGCGATCTGCAATTGCCCCCGCTATCCCCGGCGTCCCGCGCCAGTATCGCGAAAGAGATCGGCTTTATTAGCGGGGACGGCAATCCGCTCGATGCCTGGGGCAGCGGGACGTTCG
>JAFAHP010000362.1 GCA_019237175.1 Alphaproteobacteria bacterium | reverse complement strand
CAAGCTGCGCCGATGACCGTCTGCCGACGAACACCCGCTTAGTGACGGGTTCTCACGATGGACGCGCCAAAAACTGGCGCCTGCTGTTCAACCGATCGTCAATTACCCGCGCCGCAAAAAATCTTCCATAATATTGTTCGTTAATTTGTGGGATATAATTGGTTAACTAACCGCTTTATGGTTAACCGATTTGCTGCGGAAACGGACGTCCTAACCAGCAGTGTAATCCTCGCAGACTTAATAATGAACCTTTTAGACTTGGCACAGATAGCTGAAACGCATCTTATGCATTGATCTGCCCGTACCAACAAACAATTTTTCTTACAACCACTTCATCGCGAGGATCCGTTAAATATTAAGAGGATTGTCAAATTCCTACGGTCCTTATTCAGTTCCCCTAGTGATTAATAACATATCCGAAGTAGTGATCTCGCTTATAAAGCCAACTCGGCCCATGACCAGTTTAGGCGAAGTCTCCGAATGAAATTACCAGTTCGGGTGTCATTCGCTGGAGAATATAGCCAGCGGCAGCCTCGGGCAGCGTAATCGCCCCGCTTTTCGCGCGGCGAGCAACAGCCAGCGGGGCTGCCCCACTCAGCTCGCCGCTCGCGCCTGCCGGATCCCCGTCGCGAGAGCGCCGATGTCGGCGAGGACGGCCTCGATAAGACCCGGTTTGGCTCGGCCATCCGCATCGAGACTGAGCGCCAGGCGCTGAACCAGCGCCGAGCCGACGACAGCGGCGTCGGCGGCGCGTGCGACGGCGGCGGCCTGTACCGGGTTCTTGATGCCAAAGCCCACTGCCACCGGCAAATCAGTGAACCGCCGCAACCGCTTGACGGCGGTCGTCACTTCCGCCGTGTCGGCCGAACGCGTGCCGGTAATTCCGGCAATCGCGACGTAATAGATAAAGCCGCTGGCGCCGCTGACGATCGTCGGCAACCGCTCGTTGTCGCTGGTCGGCGTCGCGAGCCGGATCACATCGAGGCCGGCGGAGCGCGCCGGTCCGCTGAGTTCAGCATCCTCCTCAGGGGGGAGATCAACGACGATCAGCCCATCGACACCGGCGCTTATCGCATCATCAACAAAGGCCTCGGTGCCATAGCGGTAGATTGGGTTGTAGTAGCCCATCAGAACGATAGGCGTCGCCGCATCGCTGCTGCGCAGCCGGCGCACCATCCCCAACGTGCCGCGCAATGTCATCCCGGCCTTCAAGGCGCGTCGGCCCGCATCCTGGATCACGGGGCCGTCAGCCATCGGATCAGAAAACGGCATGCCGATCTCGATCAGATCGGCACCCGCTTGGGCGAGGCCGGCAAACAGGCGTTCCGAGGTATTGCGGTCCGGGTCGCCCGCCGTCAGATAGGCAACGAGCCCTGCCCTCCGCTGCGCCCGCAAGGACGCAAACCGTTGCTCTATGCGGCTCATGGCAGCAGCCGCGCGCGCTTTTTTTCCACTCCGCCCGGCTGCCGGAGGGAGAGGGTGGGGTGAGGCGGGCCGGGTCGCGATATCGCCGCACGAGCGGACCCTTTGCATAACCCGACAGCCGCACCCATCAATCCTCGGATGAGACCCTTCGCGCTGACCCTGATCGACGGCTTCACAGCCGCACCCCGAGACGCTCGGCGACGGCGAAGACGTCCTTGTCGCCCCGGCCGCACATGTTCATCACGATCAGATGATCGCGCGGCAGATGGGGCGCGATCTTGGCGACGTGGGCCAACGCATGGGCCGGCTCCAAGGCCGGGATGATTCCTTCCAGCCGGCTCGCGAGCTGAAAGGCCTCGAGCGCTTCGCGATCGGTGATCGCGACGTATTGCACCCGGCCCATATCGTGCAGCCAGGCATGTTCGGGACCGATGCCGGGATAGTCGAGCCCGGCCGAGATCGAGTGCGCGTCGCGGATCTGCCCGTCTTGATCCTGCAGCAGATAGGTCCGGTTACCATGCAAAACCCCAGGCACGCCGCCGTTCAGCGAGGCTGCGTGCGAGCCGGTCTCGATGCCGTGGCCACCGGCTTCGACCCCGATCATCGCCACCCCGGGCTCGTCGAGGAACGGATGAAACAGCCCCATCGCATTCGAGCCGCCGCCGATGCACGCTACCAATGTGTCCGGCACACGACCTTCGGCTTTCATCAGCTGCTCACGCGTCTCACGGCCGATTATCGATTGAAAATCGCGGACCATCGCCGGATAGGGGTGTGGTCCGGCGACCGTGCCGATCACGTAAAAAGTGTCGTCGACATGGGCCACCCAGTCGCGCAGGGCCTCGTTCATCGCGTCCTTGAGCGTTGCGGTTCCCGAATGCACCGGCACCACCTCGGCGCCCAATAACTTCATGCGGAAGACATTGGGCTTTTGCCGCTCGATGTCGGTGGCTCCCATATAGACAACGCAGCAGAGGTCGAAGAGCGCGCAGGCCGTCGCCGTCGCGACCCCGTGCTGGCCGGCGCCGGTCTCGGCGATGATGCGGCGTTTACCCATACGACGGGCCAGCAATGTCTGGCCGAGCACATTGTTGATCTTGTGGGCTCCGGTATGGTTGAGCTCGTCGCGTTTGAGATAGAGCTTGGCGCCGCCGAAATGGCGGGTCAGCCGTTCGGCAAAATAGAGTGGGCTCGGCCGCCCGACATAATGTTCGAAGTAATAATCAAGCTCGGTTCGAAACGTCGGATCGTGCCGTGCGGCGTCATACGCCGCCTCGACCGCGAGGACCAGCGGCATCAAGGTCTCGGCGACAAAACGCCCGCCATAGATGCCAAAATGCCCGCGCTCGTCCGGCCCGCCGCGAAATGTGTTCGGTACCTGCATCATTCTTCCTTTCGCAGCGCGAGCATGCACCACCGCGGCGGCGAGAAACAGCCCGACATGAATGGCATCCTTTGGCAAGCCTCAGATTTGAGCGGCCGACAATCGGCACTGTCAATCCGATCCATTCGATCATCGATCCGCCACCTACCCGCATAGGTTTAGATCCCCGGGGTCGAACCCACCGCACCGACTTCCGCATGAGCCGAAATTGAAGCAAAGCTGTTCTGTACCCAGCAATAACGGCGGGCGCGCCTCAGCTTACACAGCTATCGTCAGGTTAAGGCATGCGTAGGGAGGGAGGTCCAACCATGCCGCTCATGCTGCTCGATGGAAAAAAGGAAAGCCGGTTAAGCCGACGTACCAATCCCTGGACCATAACGCGCGCACCCCACTCGGCGACGGATGGCGGGACACTCGAGTTCGGCCGTTTTCAGCTGCTGCTGGGCCGGCGCGAGCTGATCGCCGACGGGGTCCCGGTCAAGCTCGGGACCCGCGCTGTCGAACTACTTCTGGCCTTGCTCGAGGCCGATGGATCGTTGGTCACCAAAGACCAGCTCTTATGCCGTGTCTGGTCGGATCTGACGGTCGCCGAGGTCAATCTGAAGGTCCACATCTGCGCGCTGCGCAGCGCGCTCGGCGACGATCGCGATTTGATACGGACCGAATTCAGCCGCGGCTACCGGTTTGTCGGGACGTTCCGGACGCCCGACCGCGGCCGTGCCCCACGGCGTTCCGCCCGGCGGTGCCACCGACATGAGTCAATTCGCAGGCTACTGGCGGGGCATATCTTTGGCCGCAGCGTCACGCCGCGTGATACATGCTAATGCTAGCGCGGCACCCGGCGTTTCGATCCGGTCTTTGCCGAATTGGGGTAGCTCAGCGCTGCGAAGCGATGCAGCCCTTCGAGCTTTCGCACCGGAATCGGTGCCGTTACGCTTTGCGCTGATCACTGCCGCATACATTTTCCGCACTTCGCCGGGGCCTTTCACCCGGCCATGCAGTAAGGCGGCCATATTGACCTCCTGCTGCTCGTGCGGCGCCAACGTCGTCTTTGCAAAGAGATCCCAAAACGCGGCATTCTTTACGACTGTGCCGTTACGCGGCATCGCGATCCGTGATCAACGCTTCGCCCAAAGCATGCCGTAGGTCGACGTCGTAAAGGTGTCCTCTGTGGCATACCCTAAGCCGCGAAGCCGTTGATGGCACCAGTCTCGATCGTCAAGGCCGCCGCCGCGCGAGTGCCACTCCATAACAATCGCGCCGACGTCAAGCTCCCTAAAACGATTGTCGTCGAGTATTTCATATTCGCCGCCTTCGATATCTATCTTGAGTAGGTCGATTCGTCTGCCCGCCAAGAGCGGGAAGATATCGACGGTTTCCACGGAAAACCTCTTCTGTGCTGTGCTTTCCACGATAGAAGAGCACGCGCCCTCGTCCGAAAGCTCCACCATCCGGGTTTTGGCGCCGGCAGCCTGCGCGTATAGTTCGACGCGGTGCCTGCTACCGTCGAGGACGAGGTTGCGTTCGGCCTGCGCGAAATGGCACGGATGCGGCTCGAACGCAATTATTCGGCAATGCTGGTACTCATGAAGGAAATAAAGAAGGCTAAAACCTACATTCGCACCGAGATCTACAATGAGCTTTGCTGGTTCCAGTACCCGGCATGCGCGATCGTTATAGTAATCGTGAACAAATACTTCGTATGCAACCCCGTAATCGTTATTCTCCGACGAATCCGGACGCAGCTCGAACCGTGGTCCTGATCGTAAAGTCAATGTCACTGCATTATCGCGTCTCATGACCCGCCAGGCACAATAACGTAGCGCGCTGGCGGGGGTCAGCCTATTGGCGAAATTCAACATTTGCACAGGCCCTTGGTAAGGTTGTTATATCTTGTTTCGACATTAAATCTATCTGTGTAAATATTGTTAGTTTTCTTGCCAGCCATGTCCGTTAGCTCCCATCGATATAATTCAGCCTTTCGCCGGGACCAGGCCGCAGCCACGATTAAGCCTTGGAATATTTTCGGCTCGTTGTCAGACATCGTCAATTACACCCGCTGAAATTCGATCATTGCGGAGGCAATGAGGCTACAGGGATTCTGCGGGTTTGCCAGCCCCGCGCCGGTTGCGTTTGACAGCCGCCGGCTGACCGCGGATGTCGGTGATATCGCTGATGGCGGCGATTGGCAGCTCCTCGGCACGCCCTGGTGGCCCGACGCACAGACCCGGAAGGGGCGGTACACGGGCTGGCCGAGATGATTCCCCTATCGCGCGCTGATCGCGACGGCTTGAACCAGCGATCACACTCACTGAAGCAGCGACCCTTGCCTGACCCCCCTCCACAACGTCCCTAGCAACAACCGTTATCGAGATCGTAAGCGCGCGATGCGAACGCCGCTCGCCTGTGTGCGCTCGGTCTCGCAACGGTGCGGGTGGTCTTGGGTACGACCCCACTATACACGCTCGACGGTGCGGGCCTTGCCGCGGGCGCCGTGCCTTCCGGTTTAGCCCGTCCCGAATTCTCGCGGTCAACGGACCGATCGTGCCGACAGCAATTCGTCGACCAATTGCGAGATTGGCTTGGTATTGGCGAGAAAACGCTCGATAGCGGCCCACCCGGCATTCGGCGCCTGCTGCCGGGGATGGGCGACAACAGCGATGACCGGGGAAACCGGTGACGGGAGCACCCCATTCAGCGCCTGGTTCACCCGCGCCGTCATCCCGGCCGCCGCCGGGTGGCCGTCGATCCACAGCGCGGTCGCTATGATTGCGTAAACGCCGTCTTTTTCGGATTCAGTGACACGCCATAACGCCGCCTGCGGCCCGTTGCCCACGGTGATAGTCCCTGGCTGTCGGATGATCGCGGCGTCGGGCGGGGTCTCGGCTGCATGCAACAACGAGAACAGAGCACGCGCGGAGATGCGGGGAGGAAAGCGGGTCAGCGTCAGTACGAACAGGTCGCCGTCGCACCGGTAGGTGACTGAGCCGCTGATGCCGGCAGACGGTTTGTCCTCGTCTGCGGCGGTCGGCGCCGGGGTGGGCGCCGATACCGTCTCGCATCCCGCAAGCGCTGGCGGTGTGATCTGCGCCGCGGCCGCGGTTTCTTTACCGAACTGATCCAGATAATTGGCGGCGACGCGCGGCGCTGTTGCCAGCAGCACGATCACGCTCAGTGCTACGGCCGAAGCGCCAGCAGTGCTGCGCGAGACCGGCGCGTCGGTGCGCACCGGGAAGTTTCGTTCCTGGCGGAACACCATCCCGATCACGGCCACGATTGCCCCAACTAACAGGTAAAAGGCCCATCCCCATAGTGTATGATCTGCTTCTACCAACTGAACATTCGCGGTGAAGTGCGCGATCAGAAGCGTGCCCAGCACGCGAAAGCAGTTGCCGAGAATCGCCGCCGCGAGAAACACCGCAAAGAAGACAGCGCGTCGCAGCGGGCTTCTATAGGCGAGGCAGACATAAGGCACGCCGAACGCCGCCATTGCGGTCAGGAAGCGCAGTCCGGCACAGACATCTTCTACCTGAAATGCACCTTCCGGGATCTCGATGACTGTGCCGCTCGTGTAAACCGGGACGCCGAGGAATTCGAGACCAGTTGTGGAAAAATGCACCACCAGATTCTGCATCGACGGCACGAAGAATTCGCCAAACGGCACTAGGAAAAACAGGTACAGCAATGGCGCAGAAAGGGCTCGCCAGCTCCGCCAGCCAAGCAGCGCGAGGACCAAGATCTGGAACAGAGCCATCGCAGTAAGTTGCCGAGCTTCCATGATCCCGAGCCGGTCCGCCGTAAACCAGGCGGCCGCGGCCGGCAGCGCCAATAACGCGATCCACGGCTCTGGCCGAAGCCCCGTCGCCGTCGCTGCGGCGCGGCGGTCCCAGGCGAGATAGGCGGCCACCGGCAGGACGAGAAAACAATGGTTATAGGCGTAGGAGTTGCTCCAAACGTTAACTGCGCTGGCGCACTCGGCATGAAAGATAAACACAAACGCGCAGGTCCCAACGGCGAGCGCAATGCCGGCGACGATCCAATCGCGACGGGGCGAAACCAAACCCGCCAGAGTGGTTGCCGAGGAGGGCGGTGGGTTCATGATAACGCCTCGGCCGGGAACACCCCGACCGGCCGGGTCTCCCCCCGATCCCGCGGTTGCCGTCGATCTCCTCACCGCCAATTCACCTCGGCAGCCGTTGCCGCCGCCGCTTTCCGCCGCCGAGAGCGGTACAGCCAGCGGTCACGGCGAACCTTACCCGTGTCGATCATATTCGGTTACGC
>JAFAHP010000028.1 GCA_019237175.1 Alphaproteobacteria bacterium | reverse complement strand
TCGGCCCGTCCGTCCCGGCGCGCTCGGCTTTCAAAGGGCCTGCAGCGGTGTGCGGCGCGGACGCCGGCGGGGGTCTCTGCTGAACCGCGAACTGTGGATCCGGAAACCGCGCAGTGCGTCCATTCCTGCTCGCCGCAGGGCTCGCTTTGATGTGGTTCGCGCTACTCCAGAACGCCAATGTCGAGGGCGACCTGCCGCCCTGGGGAATAGCGGCGGTATTGGGGACGCGCTTTTCCGTAGATTTGGTCTGTGCCTGGCTGGGGCTGACGTTATTGCGGCTCGGGTTCCTGTCCTGCCGCCTGGTATGGGTTCGACTGACAACGCCTCGCGGCTGATGAGATGACTGGCGGTATGACTAGGGCCCGACAGCCTCTGCTTTTATGGCAAATTCCGGAACTCAGGGTGGAATCAGAGCGGCCTCCGCTGCCCTCGGTGTCGGCGGCAGCCGGCAAAGATCACGAGAGCACCGATCCGGCCCCGCCCGCGGCTCGTCAAGCGGGTGGCGGGGCTCCGGTTGAACCAACTGCGGAGCCGAGCGACCAAGGCTATGTCGAAGGATGGGAAAGAGGGCTCTCGCAGGGAAGGGAAGCCGGCTATGCGGAAGGGATTGCCGCGGCGACAGAAGCGGCGCAAGCGGCTGTCCAGGATCAGGTCCGACGCCTCGAGGCGCTGGTCACAAGGCTAAATGCCCCGATCGCCAGCTTGGACGCTGCAGTTGAAGAAGCGGTCGCCGCGTTGGCACTCGAGATCGCACGTTGCGTCATCGGCAGCGAGACTTCTCGCTCACGTGATTACCTTGTGCGGTTGATCCGAGAAGCAGTTGCGAAGGTCCCGATCGAATTGGGCGCGCTTAAGATCGTCCTAAATCCTGTGGATCAGAATCCGATCCGCGAATTGGCGCCAGAACTGGAGAACGGCAACACTGTGCTGATCGGGGACGAGGAAATCGCGCCCGGTGATTGCCGGGTGATCGCCGACGGTCACGGTGCCCCCCTCAAGGACATGCGGTGGCGGCCGCGTGTGGGCACCGCGCAGGTCGACTTGTCTCTGGCCACCCGATGGCGCGCCGTGATGCACGCTTTGTTTGAGGGCGAGGACAAATGATCGCTTTCAATCCGCCGACGACCTCGCCCAGAAAGGAGCTCGGATGGACGCGGGCGCGAACCTGCGGCTGATCGAACGGCTCGACCGCTATCGAGCGCGCATCAGCGCCCGTGACGCCGGCGTCGTCGTCCACGGCAGCCTGGTTCGCACGATCGGGCTGGTAATGGAAGCGCGCGGGATCCCGGTGGCGATTGGCGAGCGCTGCTTTGTGGAGAGTGAGTCGGGCCGCTTGGTGTCGGCGGAAGCGGTCGGGTTTGATGGTGACCGCGTATTGCTGATGGCCGAAGGTCACGGAGACGGGCTCGCCCCGGGAGCGCGCGTGATCCCCGCCGGCCGCACGGTCGAAGTGGCGGTGGGTCCACAACTCCTTGGTCGGGTGGTCGACGGCGCCGGACTTGCGTTGGACGGCAACGGTAAGCTGCGATGCGCCGATCGGATACCGTTATTTGGCCGACCGGTAAACCCGCTGCGTCGCGCGCTTGTCGACGTGCCTCTCGATGTCGGCGTACGGACTGTCAATACCCTGTTTACGCTCGGCCGGGGATCGCGGTTTGGGCTGTTTGCCGGAAGCGGCGTCGGCAAAAGTGTGCTCCTCGGCATGATGGCTCGCTACACCAGCGCCGATGTGGTCGTGGTCGGGCTGATCGGAGAACGCGGCCGAGAAGTCAAGGAATTCATCGATTGTATATTGGGCCCGGACGGACTGGCCAAAGCGGTCGTTGTCGCCGCACCCGCCGACGCCTCGGCGCTGGAACGCGTTCATGGAGCGTACCGGGCGACCGCGATCGCCGAATATTTCCGCGAACAGGGGCAGCACGTATTGCTACTGATCGATTCGTTGACGCGATTTGCCATGGCCCAGCGCGAAATCGGCCTTGCGATCGGCGAGATCCCGGCGAGCCGGGGTTATCCGCCTTCTGTTTTTCAACGCATTGCCGCACTGTGCGAGCGGGCTGGCAACGGGGAGAAGGGCGCCGGCAGCATCACCGCTCTTTATACGGTCCTGGTGGAAGGCGACGATCTTAACGATCCGGTCGCCGATTCGACGCGGGCAGTCCTCGATGGTCACCTAATGCTGACCCGCAGGCTGGCAGAGGCGGGGCATTTCCCCGCTATCGACATCGGCGCCTCGGTCAGTCGCGTCATGTCCTCCGTCGTCCCCGACGAGCAGATGCAGCTTGCCCGGCGGCTCAAGCGGCTGTGCAGCCTGCTGGAGGCGAACCGGGACATGATCACGATTGGCGCTTACCGCCCGGGCAACGACGTCGAGCTCGATCGGGCGGTGACGTTGCGGCCCAAGATCGAGGAGTTTTTGCGCCAGGACATGGGGACTGCGTCATCGTTCGCCGCCGGCCTGAAGGCGCTTGCCGAAATCGTCGGTGATTGAGGGTGTAGTCGTGAAGGCTCTGACCACGCTAATCAAATTGGCCGAGCGTCGCACCGATGAAGCGGTGTCGGCTTGGCAGCGCCTCCACGCCCAATGCGAGGATGCCAGACATAGACTCGATTTGCTGCAAAGGCACGGCGAGGAATATCGCGATCTGATGCGCGCCAGTCTGCAACGTGGCATGCCGGCAACTTCGATCGCGGCCTGTATCGGTTTTATTGGCCAAATCGAGGCGGTTGCCAGCCACCAGCAGAGCGAACTTGGGCAGCTTGAGGAAGCCCGCGCTCGCCAATGGCAAGAGCTGGTGAAGCTGCGCCGCGAAAGGCGGATGTTTGAGATATTGAGCGAGCGCGCCGCCGCCAAAGATGCGGCGATTACAGTGCAACGACAGCGGCGCGAAATCGACGAGGCGTTGTTGCGCGCCGCCCAGACTGCCTCGCCGACCTCCAATACTCGCAAAATCTGGTGATTGAAGGAAATTCGGGAGCATGAGCGATGCGAATGACACCGCCGCGGCGCCAGTGCAAAAGAGTGGCATCCGCTCCCTCTTTCGATCATGGAAAGTGATCGCGGTGCTGCTGGCGCTCGTCGGTGCAATCACCGGCGGGGCGGGATATTGGTATTTGGCACCGCGGCAGAACGTGCAGCCGGGCAAAGACCGCGCTGCCGCGCCGCCGCCATTTTATCTCGAAGTGAAACCCTTTGTCGTCAGTGTCGCAACGGGCTATGGCGCAACGCATTTTGTCGAACTCGGCTTCAACCTCGCCTTGCCCGGAAGTGATGCGGGCAACGCCGTCACCGCCGTATTGCCCGAGGTTCAGGACGCGATGCGGCAAACCGTCCTCGCCTTCAAAATGGAAGACATCACCACGCCGGCCGGTGTCGAGAAAATGCGCGAAGCGATGATCGCGAGTGCAAACCACCTGTTGCTGCAGAGGTTGGGCGTCGATGAAATTAAGCGGTTGACCGGCGGCAAGCCCGACAGCCGGCTGGTTCAAAACCTTTTTTTCTCGACCTTGATCGTCGAATAGGCCGAGCAGCCATGCCTTACGAAACCGACAGTCTTGCCTCGCTCTCATTGGCACTCGGCGTAATCGTAGTCCTGCTGTGGGCCGCCCTGTGGGCTCTGCGCCGGGCGCGGCCAAACAGCTTCACGTCAGGTAACGCAGACTGCAAAATAGTGCGCTCGCTCCCCTTGGGTCCGCGCGAGAGGCTCCTCGTGGTCTCCATCGGCGCAAAGCAACTCGTCGTCGGGGTCAGCACCGCAGCGATCTCGCTGCTGTGCGAACTCGACGAGCCTTTGTCGCCGATCGTGCCGGCCAATGCCGGGTTCGGTGACGCCGTTCGTAAAGCGAGGGAGCGATGGCACGGGGGATCGTAATCTTTCGCGCCGCGGCGGCAGTTGCCGCTTGCCTGACGCCCTCAGCCGCAGCGCACGCGGCCGGCATCGGGATGCTTGACATGCAGCCCGATGGTCACGGCGGTCAGACTTACACGTTGCCGGTCCAGATGTTGCTGGTCATGGCAGGCTTGACGTTTCTCCCGGCACTGCTGCTGACCACCACCGCCTTCACGCGCATCATCATCGTTTTGTCGCTGCTGCGGCAAGCACTAGGCCTGACCCAGACGCCGCCCAACCAGGTGCTGATTGGACTGGCGCTGTTTCTGACGATGTTTGTCATGAGCCCGGTATTTTCCCGGATCGGCAGCGACGCGTTGCAGCCGCTGCTCGAAAACCGGATTTCGGCCACTGAAGCGATCGATAAGGCGCAGGTCCCGCTGCGGGAGTTTATGGTCAAACAAACTCGACGCGAAGATTTGGGTCTATTTGTAAAAATGGCGGGTGGCGAAACCTATTCGACCGCGCGAGACGTGCCGTTCCGGATTCTCGTACCGGCGTTTGTGACCTCGGAGCTCAAAAGCGGGTTTCAGATCGGCTTTCTGATCTTTTTGCCGTTCCTGGTGATCGACATCGTCGTGGCTGCGGTGATCATGTCGCTCGGCATGATGCTGCTTTCTCCGATCAGCGTTTCGCTGCCGCTAAAGCTCGCCCTATTTGTTCTTGTCAACGGCTGGACCTTGGTGATTGGCTCGCTTGCAGAAGGATTTATGCGGTGAGCACGATGATCGTCATTTCGGCGGCCCGCGAAATGCTGGTCGTGGTCTTGACCATCGTCACCCCATTCCTTTTGGCCGCGATTGTCTGCAGCATCGTTATCGGGCTCTTACAAGCAGGCAGCCGCATCAACGATTTGACGTTGAGCTTTGTGCCCCGCTTTGCAGCGGTGCTGCTGACGATATATTTTGCTGCCTCGTGGGTATTTGGCGAGATGATTGGCTACATCGAGCGGTCGGCAATGATAGTGAGAACATTCTCCGGCTGAGCCGTGTTCACGTTCGGCGACGCAGACATCTTTCGCTGGCTCGGCAGTTTCTTCTGGCCGTTTTTGCGTGCGCTTGCGCTGTTTGCTGCCGCCCCAGCCTTTAGTTCGCTTGCCGTTCCCGCTCGCCTAAAAGCGGCGCTCGCCTTTATCATCGCCTGCCTTCTCGCGACGACGCTCAAGCAGACCGCGCCGCTGACGCTTTCATGGCAGGCTGCGGTCCTCGTCGTCGAACAAGTCGTCGTCGGTCTCGCCATCGGATTTGCCATGCAGGTTACCCTTAGTGCGATGGCGTTCGCCGGTGACCTGATCGGCGTTCAGATGGGGTTTGGTTTTGCCGGACTGCTCGACCCCCAGAGCCGGTTCGAGGTCCCGGTCATGGCGGATTTCTTCGGCCTTGCCGGCCTATTGTTGTTCTTAGGGCTCAACGGACATCTAATTCTGCTCGGCGTTCTGATCAAAAGCTTCGATGTCGTCCCGGTCGCACCGGGGGCCGGATTTACCGCCCACGGGGCGCGGGCATTGATGAGCGCCGGTGCCGCACTATTCCAGATGGGCGTCTGGCTGGCTCTCCCGGTGATCGCGATTTTGCTGGCGGCACATCTGGCAATGGCCCTTGTTTCCCGCGTCGCGCCGCAAATCAACCTGATGTCTATCGGATTTTCCATATTCATGTGGGTCGGCATCGCGGCAACAATCGCGGTGCTGCCGCTTTTCGTGCCCGCGGTCGAGCACATGATCGCGACCGGCTTGAAGGTCGGCGGTGTCGCGTTGGGGGCCCGTGCCCTGTGAGCGAGCGCTTCGCCGACGACAGCAAAACCGAACAGCCGACATCGCGCCGCCTCGCCAAGGCGCGTGAAGAAGGCGTTGTGTTGCGGGCACACGGCTTGGCCGCCGGAGTTGTTCTCGCCGTCGGCGCGGCTGTCCTCTGCATGGGCGGGGGCAAGTTTGTCGAGTTTCTCGAGCTTTGCCTCCGCCGCGACTTGAGTTTGGGAGCGGACGGAGGGCGTGATCCGGCGCATCTGCTGATCACGGCGAGCGCGGCTGTGACGCCCGCGCTGCTGATCCTCGTGGTCTTTCTGCTCGCGCTGGCGGCTGTCGGGTTTACGGCCGACATCATCGTCGGCGGTTGGACCTTTTCGACCCGGCCATTGAGCCCGGATTTCGAACGCATCAACCCAGTGCGCGGCTTCCAGCGATTGGCGTCACAAGCCGCATTGGTCGAACTGCTCAAGGCGATCGGGAAGTGCGCTGCCGTCGGCGCCATTGCCTTTTGCCTGATCCGGAGTTGGACTCCCGACTTCATTGCCGCGGCAGTGGAGGCCTGGCCGCCGGCGGCTAATCGGTCGGCGATGCTCCTGTCGCGAATTTTTTTGCTGCTTTCGGCTGTGCTCGCCGGCATTGCGGCGGTCGAGGTGCCGTATCAGGTCTGGGCATACCGAAACCGGCTGAAGATGACGCGTCAGGAAGTGCGGGATGAGTTGCGGGAATTTGACGGCAGCCCACAGACCAGGCGCCGGATCAGATTGCTGCGCCGCCGCTTGGCGCGGATGCGCATGGCGGCGGAGGTGCCCAAAGCCGACTTCGTTGTGACCAACCCGGAACATTATGCCGCAGCGCTGCAATACCGCGAAGGCAAGATGCGGGCGCCGCGTCTCGTCGCCAAGGGGACCGGCCTCGTCGCCCAGCGCATTCGCGAGATCGCTACCGAACACCGGGTTCCGATTGTCGAAGCCGCGCCCCTGGCGCGGGCAATATGCCGATATGTCGAGCTCGAAGACGAAATTCCCACGGGTCTTTATTCCCCGGTCGCCGAGGTTCTGGCGTATGTCTATCGTCTGCGCGCCGCCGGGGCCGCGGGAAAGCCGCCGCCGCCGCTGCCGCGCGATCACCGGTTCGAGCCGCCATCAGAATTTGCGACGTAAGCGGCGGGCCGACTAGGCGGCACCCAGCGGGCTTTGCACCGGTGGCCTGTTTTCCGCCCCGTCCGAACGATAAGAACGGTGCACCTCGCGCTGCCGCAGCTTATCCAGCGCCCGGGTCAAATGGCGCAGCATTGCGGAGCAGATGATCGAATTGCCTCGATTGTAGCGCTCAAGCGCTTTCAGGGTCTCAAGGTCGGGCGGCGTTGCCGAGGATGTTTGCCGCGCCCGCTCGATCATCTCGGCAAGCGCCAACTTGCGCGCGACGACAACGCTGATACGCTCGGGACTACCCGACAATAGGACACTGCGCTCCTCCTCCAACAGATCGCGCAATTCCGCGAGCAATTGCAAAAGTGGTTGGCTGGAATTCGACATCGGATCCACTCCCAGCACCTAAAATCGCATCTCGACGCTGCCGTCGCTCACCACCGTCGCTCGCATGGTCTTCTTACTATCGGGGTTCTCGACCTCGATATAATCGCCGACATGGCCATCTTCGAGGGCGACGGTTGGCGTCTTGATTGTCATCGTACTGGCGCTCAAGGTCAGTAGCACCTTTTGACCGCGATGCACGACAATCGGAAATTCGAGAAACGGCGAGAGTATCGGAGACCCGGCCAGCAGTCCAACGCGCAATACCTTGCCTTCGGCCATTGCCATGTCGCGCAACAGACCGCCATTGCTGGCGAACATATCGATACGGCCGCGGGTCATATCGCCGGCATCGAGCTTGGTGTTGGGCGGCAGATTGGCCGACGCCACGACGGCATCGACCCAGGCATGGAGGTGTACGGGCACATAGATTGTCCAGCTGGAGGTTGGACAATCCACCTTGACAGTCATCATCGCCGCGGTGAGCGCCGGCGCGGTGACCTCGAGCTTTGGGCAGGCCGGCAGCCGCAGCCGCGGATCGATCGTACCAACCTCGACCTCGACGATCGCCTCTTTGCGAAGAGACGCAAGATGCGGTTCGACAGCGGACGCCACCGCCGCGCGTATTGCCTCGCCGGTTTCCGCCGCGATCGCGGCAGATGTCGGCGGAGCGGCGAGAATGATTGCCAAGAGACCCGCCATAACAGGGCTGACGGAGATCGATTGGCCCGGCTTCGGCATTTGTATTTTTCCCTTGCGTTGAATCGCTATATGGATATTATGCCGAAACGAGAAAATTTCGCAAGTAGCAAGAACCAATGCGGGGACACTCGTGCTGGCCGCTATCGATACCGGCTTGGATTTCTACCGGCAAGTGCTGGATCTGCGAGCTTATCGCCAACAGATTCTCACCGCCGACATCGCCAATGCGAGCACACCCAAATTCAAAGCGGTCGACCTCGATTTCGCGGCGGCCGTTGAATCGGCAACAGCCGAACTTGGCGGGCGGGCCGCGGCAACGACCTGGCTGGTCGACGACCCGCAGCACCTGCCCCCGTCGAGCAGCACGGTGGCGGGGGTGGCCGCGGCCGCGGTGAAGTACCAGACCGGCGCTTCGGTCACGCTGGACGGCAACAGCGTCGACCTCAATCAAGAGAAGGTCGCTGCCGGCGAAAACGCCGTGCAATACGAAGCCGCTGCGAGCTTCGCCTCGCAGATCGTCAAAATGTTGACGATTGCAATAAACGGGTCCGCAACGCAGCCGTCAAATGGAAGCTGACGATGCCGCTGTTCACCGCCCTTGCGATTGCCGGGTCCGGCATGGCCGCCGAAGCGGAGCGACTTACGGCTGTCGCCAGCAACATCGCCAACGCGAACAGCGTCGCTACCTCGGCGGGCTCAGCCTATCGTGCCCGCGAGGTGGTTTTCGAAGCCGTTCCCGCACAAGACGGCAATGACGAGACGACGGCCATCGGCATGGCTGGCGTCAAGGTCGCCGCGGTTGTCGAAAGCGCAGCGCCGCTGCGCACGTCGTACGACCCTGGCAATGCCTTTGCTGACGCTAACGGTTATGTAACAATGCCGAATGTAAATCCGGTCGAGGAAATGGTCAACATGATCTCGGCACAGCAGGATTACCAGGCAAGCCTCGAGGCGTTCAATGTTGCCAAGAGTCTGGCTCTGCGCACGCTGATGATCTAACTTCGGAAACCAGGAATGACGACTGCCGCGAGCGCCATGCCGGCGACGGTAACGGCGCTGCCTCCGGGCACACAATTGCCGACGAATGCCAACGGATTGACCAGCACCGGACAAACACTCAGCCAGAACGCGTTTCTACAACTGCTGACAGCTCAGCTCGAACACCAGGATCCGCTCGATCCGACGAGCGCCGATGCATTTGCCTCCGAACTTGCCGAATTTTCGACCGCGACCGGCGTGCAAAACCTCGAGACCAGTGCCACTGGGCAGCAGGCGGTTGGGCTCGTCGGACAGAAGGTCGCGGTCAGCGGGAATTCGCTGATCCTCGGGCAGGGCGGTGCGACCGGCGCGTTCAACCTGTCTTCTGCGGCAAGTAATGTCGCGGTGACGATCGCCAACGCCGCTGGGACGACGGTGGCGCAACTCAATCTCGGAGCGATGCCGGCCGGCACCCAGACATTTTCGTGGAGCGGGGGCGGCGCCAACGGCACGACGCTGGCGCCGGGGACCTACAATTTCAGCCTAACCGCGATCGGCGCCCAGGGCGCTGCGGTCGCGGCAACCCCCTATGCGGTCGCTCCGGTCACCGGGGTTGCGCTCGGCGGTCAAAGCGGACCGACACTCGATCTCGGCGGCGGCCTCGCGCCGGTACCATTGAGTTCGGTTCAACAAGTATTTTAACACCGTTACAAAATTCTTAAGGAGTTCTCCGGATGTCACTTTTAACGGATTTGTCCGGCGTCAATGCTGCGCAGAGCGATATCGATACCGTCGGCAACAATATTGCCAACGTCGATACCACCGGTTTCAAGATTTCCGACGCTCAGTTTGCGGCACTTTACGGTAGCGTCGTACCGACGACGCCCGGCCAGGGCGTGACGACGGCTGATCTCGCTCAGAATTTTAGTCAAGGCACAATTTCACACACCGGCAATCCACTCGATGTCGCGATCAACGGCAACGGCTTTTTTCAATTGCAGAGCGGCTCCGGCCTTGTCTACAGCCGCGATGGCGCATTCCAGATCAACACCGCTGACCAGTTGGTCAACGCCGGCGGGGATCAGGTGTTGGGGTTCGCTCCGACCGCCGCCGGGGGTGCTGCCACCGCCTCGGGATCACTGCAGCCGATCCAGATCAGTCAAGCCAATGTCGCGCCGGTTGCGACCAGCACTCTGACAATGGCAGTCAACCTGCCCTCATCGGACCAACCGATCAACACGACGACCACTGCCTTCAGCCCAACCAACCCCCAAAGCTACAACGAATCGTCGACGACCACGGTCTATGACAGCCTCGGGACGCCGCTGTCGCTGACCACGTTTTATACGCAGGTCGCCGGTTCGGGCTCGCCGAACCAATGGCAAACGAACTGGGAGTTGACCACTCAAAACGGCACCCAAATCGCCACCGGCGCTGGTCCGACCTTGACCTTCAACAGCAACGGTACGCTGACCACGGGCACCGGCACGGTCACGGCGTCCAAGCTGCCCGATGGCGCGGCCGCTCTCAACATCGCTGAAAATTTTACCGGGACCACCCTCTCCGGCCTCGCCTTCAACGTGAGTTCGGTCGCCGATAATGGCAGTGCCGGCGGACAGCTCACCGGGGTAGAGATCTCCTCGGAGGGCGTTGTCACCGGGCAATATTCGAACGGCAGCACCCAGGTTTTCGGGACGATTGCTCTGGCCAATTTTGTCAATCCGCAAGGGCTGATCCCGATGACCGGAAACGTTTGGCAAGCCTCCGCGGCGTCTGGCGCGCCGACGCCCGGCGCACCCGGCACAGGCACGCTCGGTCAGCTCGAATCCGGCGCCCTCGAAGGATCAAATGCCGACCTGTCGACCCAACTCGTCAACCTGATCACGGCTCAGCAAGCCTATCAAGCCAATGTTCAGAGCATCAACATCGAGCAGCAGAATTTTCAGCGACTGCTGACCATCCAATAAAGGTTGTAACAGGTCGATCAGATGCGATGAGTCAGCAGCTCTTTTACCTCGCGATGGCGGGTCTCGACGCGAGCATGGACCGCGTCGCAGCCGCCGCCAACAATCTGGCCAATCGCGGAACAACCGCCTTCAAGGCGCAAAAGCCGGTATTTGAGGCCCTCCCGCTCTATGGCCAGGGTCAGCCCGACCGGGTGATCGTTGCGGCAACCGAAGATGGCGCCGATCTACGGTCGGGACCGATCGAGCAAACTGGCCGCAGCCTCGATGTCGCGGTCAAGGGGCAGGGCTGGATCGTTGTGGAGGCCGCCGACGGCAATCCCGCATTGACCAGAAACGGTTCGCTGACGATCTCGCCCACCGGCATGCTCACGGATAGCGCCGGTCATCCGGTCCTCGGCGACGGCTTCGCACCGATCGTACTGCCGCCGCTGCAATCCGTAACAATCGGTGCCGATGGCACGGTTTCGGGCGCCCCAGCTGGGCAGAGTCCCGACCAGATTGCGGCATTGGCAAGGATCATGCTGGCGAATCCGCCGAACGCGTCGGTGCGCCGGCGGACCGACGGTTTGTTTCAAGACGCCTCCGCTCCGTTGTTGCCCGATGCCGGGGTGCGGCTGCAGCTCGGGGCGTTGGAAGACAGTAATGCCGACACTGTGGCAATGATGATGAACATGATTGAAACCTCGCGCTCGTTCCAGATGCAGACCGAGATGATGCGGATGGTATTCGCCACCGCGCAGGGGCAAAGCAGCCCCTTGAGTTTATCTTAGGCAGTGGATTGCCCGCATTGCGGAGGATCTGACATTTGATGCAGTCGCTCGCCGTCGTTCGCACCGGCCTCGAAGGCGAACAAACCAAAATGGACGTGATTTCGAACAATCTCGCGAACCTCAACACTACCGGGTTCAAGAAGATGCGCCCGGTCTTCGCCGACCTCTTGTACGAGGACCAGACCCAGGCGGGCGGTTTCACATCGCAGGCGACCAATTATCCTTCGGGTCTGCAGCAGGGCACCGGGGCCAACGTCGTGGCTACCGAACCGGTCATGACCCAGGGAAGTCTCGAGCAGACCGGCAACGCGCTCGATCTCGCCATCAATGGTCAGGGCTATTTCCAAGTCCTGCTGCCGTCAGGCCAGATCGCGTATACCCGCGATGGCAGCTTCCAAATCAGCGCTCAGGGACAGGTAGTGACCGCGAAAGGCTACCAGCTGCAGCCGGCGATCACGATTCCGCACAATGCGCAGAGCATCACGATCGGCACCGACGGGACGGTCAGCGTCCAAATCCAAGGCCAATCGCGGCCGTCCCAGATCGGGACCTTGCAGCTCGCCAGCTTCATCAACCCGGAAGGCTTGCAATACACCGGAGACAACCTGGCGATCCAGACCCAGGCATCCGGCGCGCCGACGACCGGTCAGCCGTCGCAGAACGGACTCGGCACCGTCGCCCAGGGCTATCTCGAAGGGTCGAACGTGTCGGTGGTCGACGAAATGATCGACATGATTGCCACCCAGCGCGCCTATGAGCTGAACACGCAGGCGGCGAAGAATGTCGACCAGATGTTGAGCTATCTGACCCAGATCGCGCAGTGAGCCGGCGCTCGCCAGCCGCCATATGTCCCCACCTTTCCCTCCCCCGCAAGCGGGGCAGGGTTAGGGAGCGGGCGGTGCTGTTGCTGCTCGGTCTCGGTCTCGCCGCCTGTCAGCACGCGCCAACGGCGCGGGACGGGATGCTTGCGAACTTGGAGCATCTGCCGGGCGATAACGCGGCTCAGGCGCCGACCAGCAATGGCGCGATCTATCAAAGCGACGCGCGCGGCGTTCCCGAGCTGGCACTCTTTCGCGATCACCGGCCGTGGCAGGTCGGCGACATCGTTACAGTGCAGATCACCGAGGCCGCCACCGCCACCAAAAATGTGAGTCAAAACCTCAACCGCAACGACAACAACGCCGGCACGGTCAACGCGCAGCTTGGATGGCCGCTCAGTGCCAGCGGTTCACCGACCAATTACCTGGCCAATCTAAGCAACACGACAGCCAACGGCCTGCAAGGAAACGGGGCTACCGCGCAGAGCGACAGCTTCGCCGCAACCATGTCGGCAATGGTCCAACGCATCCGTCCTAATGGCGATCTGGTCATTGTCGGAGAGCAACAGGTTCAGCTCGTCGGCGGCAAAGAATACATTCGGCTTGCCGGTGTCGTACGCCCAGAAGACATAACCAATCAGAATATCGTGCAGTCGCAGCAGATCGCGGAGGCGCAAGTCGAATTCAGCGGCGACGGCGAGACCTATCTGGCGCCCAAGATGGGCTTGCTGCAGCGCCTGTTCCTGACGGTGAGCACGTTATGGCCGGGCGACTGGTTCAAATAGCGGCGCTTGCCGCGGCCGTTTGGGCCGCCGGGCTGACGCCTGCCATCAGCGAGCGGCTCAGGGACCTGGTCCAGGTCGAAGGCGCCCGCGACAATCAGCTGATCGGCTTTGGCTTGGTTGCCGGGCTGGCAGGAACCGGCGATCAGACGACGCAAGTACCCTACAGCGTTCAGGCCATTCAAAACATGCTCAGGCAGCTCGGCCTGACACTCAATCCCAACACGTTCATCCAGCCGACTGCGGTCGCCTCGGTCATCGTCACCGCCGATCTTCCGACCTTTATGCAGCTCGGCGAGAGGCTCGATGTGACCGTATCGGCGCTCGGCAATGCCAAAAGCTTGCGCGGCGGCGTGCTGCTGATGACCGAGTTGCGGGGCGCCGACGGCCAGGTCTACGCGATCGCGCAGGGCTCGCTGCTGGTGAGCGGCTACGAGGCCAACGGCCAAGCGGCGTCGACCACGGTCAATATTCCGACTGTGGCGCACATCCCGCGCGGCGCCACGATCGAGAAAATGCCAAAGGCGGGGTTTGCCGCTGGAGATACGATCCTGCTCGATCTCGACAGCCGTTCGTTTGGCAATGCGGCGCGCATTGCCGACGCGATCAACGCGCGTTATGGACGTCTCGCGGCCGCGCTGGGACCAGGCCAGGTCGGCGTCAGAGGACCGGAGGCGACGGGCGCCCGCGTCGAATTCGTCGCCGAGCTCTTGGACATTCCAGTTATTCCGGAGGAGCCCAGCGCCGAGGTCGCCATCGATGCGCAGAGTGGCACTGTGGTGATGGGCGAGGACGTCCGGATCGGACCCGCCGCGGTAGCTTATGGGACACTGTCGGTAACCGTGAACGAGTTGCCTCAGGTCTCGCAGCCCGCGCCTTTTAGTCGCGGCCGCACGACAGTGGTCCCGCAGACCCAGCTGCAGAGCAGCGAGAAACGGGCGAGGGTCGTCGAATTGCACAATGCCCCCCGCGTATCCGACATTGTGCGCAACCTTAACGCGATCGGTGCAACATCTTCGGATTTGATGGCAATCCTGCAGGCGCTGCAGCAGGCGGGGGCGCTCCGCGCCCGCATCAAGGTGCTCTGAGGTGGACCTCAACACCGCGGAGCGGCTGATTTCAGCAACCGATCCGAAGAGCCTGACTGTGCTTAAGAACCAGGGAAACAACCCGGTCACGGCGAGGGCAGTTGCTGGGCAGTTCACCGCTCTGCTGGTGCAAAACATCATGCAAGGCAGTGACGGCACTGCCCTTCCCATGGCCGGCGACGGGATGGGCGCCAACATCGTCAGCGGGTTGTTTGCGAATACAATCAGCCAAACGGTCGCCTCCGGCGACAAGCGCGGACTGGCCGATCTGCTGTTCCGCTCGATCGAGGCTAAGCAGGGCCTCTCGGGGGCTGAAGATCAGGGGAACGGGTCGCCGCCGCCGGGACCGGCGGGTTCGTCTGCTCTTGCCAGCGCGGCGTCCTCGCATGCAAGGCACGGCCTTTCGTTAGGCCCTTACTGGCTGGACGCCGGCCTGCGACCGCCGGCTGCCGGAACCACGCCGGGTAGTCTGCGGCCGACACTGGGGGCAATCGCGGGGCGGAATGCCACCGCCGCAGACGAGGTGCGCTCGGCGGCGACGGCAAACGGGTCGGAGCCGGCATATGGCGGGACCCCGTTGGCACCGCTCGGCCACGAGGTTTTGTCTCGCCCGGCGGCGCGACCGGAGCAAGTTCAGTCTTTTATCCGACAGCTCCGCCCGATGCTCATCGGGGCGGGCCGGCAGCTGGGTGTGTCGCCGAACATCCTGCTGGCTCACGCCGCGCTCGAAACCGGTTGGGGACGTTCCGTGGTTGGCAACAATTTGTTCGGGATCAAGGCCGGTTCGTCATGGCAAGGCGCACAGGTCACGACGCTCACGCATGAACTCGAAGAGGGCGGGCGGGTGGCGCGCGAAGCCGCGTTCCGCGCCTATCCGAGCCTCGACGCCTCGGTGCAGGATTATGTCGCGCTAATCGGCGACAACCCCCGATATCAGGCGCTGCTTGGGACGGGTGACGACGCCGCGGCCTACGCCCGCGGCCTGATCGCCGGGGGTTACGCCACCGATAACGATTACGGCAGCAAGCTTGAAGCCGTCGCCGCCGAGGCGGCGGCGGCGTTTGCCGCTCCACCCTCAGCGGCTCCGGCGCCAGCGGCTCCAGGCTATACGGCGCATCTTGATCTGTTTGCCACGCCGAGATTGACCGATTGACGGGAGGCGAGCCACCAGTCGTGGACCGCCAAGGCCGCGCCATGCGACGCCTGGCCCGGCTGTTCAGGATCGAACGAAACGGCGGCTTCGATCGTCGACCGCCCGCGCTGATCGCAAGATTGATCGAGCGTCGCGGGATTCTTGTCGATGAGCTCAGGATGACCCTTCAGCGTCGCTCGATTACCGACACCTCTCCTACGGAGCTGGATCGCTCGTTGAACGCCTTGGCGCGCGAGGTCGAGCGGACGCTGGATCACGTGCGAGCGCGGCTGGAAGAAATTAGTAACGATTTACGGCTAAGCCGAGGTGAGGGTTTACCGACCGGCATTCGCAACAGCAGCAATGGCCAGTCTCTAGGGAAAATCTGAGATGAGCGGTCTGTCGCAACTCCTTCAGACCGGTTTGAGCGGGCTTTCCGCCGCGACCGAAGCGATCCAGACCGTGTCCAACAACACGGCCAATGTCAACACACCGGGCTACGCCGCTCAGTCGGTCAGTCAAATCGAACTTCCCGGGACCGATGGCGGGCCCGGGACGGGAACCGATGTCACCTCGGTTCAGCGAGCGTTTGACCAGTTCATTTATCAGCAAGGGGTGCAGGCTGCTTCAGCCAACCAGGCGGCCCAAGTGGCACAGACGAACGCCCAAAACATCGCGGCCTTGTTTCCGACCGCATCGGGCGGTGCCGGCGGCCTCGGAGCGGCGCTCGGCAGTTTTTTCTTGGCTGCGAACCAGGTCGCTCAGGACCCGTCGAGCGAGGCGAACCGTCAAGCCTTTCTCGGTCAAGCGAAATCGTTGACCGCCGCCTTCAATTCGCTCGGCGGCCAGATCGCGACCAACCTCGACAGCATCGACAATCAAGCAAGCGCCGCGGTGCAGCAAGTCAACGGCCTGACCCAGCAGATTGCCCAATTGAACCAGGCGATCCTGGCGCAAACCGGCGCGGCCGCCGGCCCCCCAAACAGCCTGCTCGATCAGCGCGACCAGCTCGTGCAGCAGCTGGCTCAAGAGCTCGGCGTGACCACCGTGGCGGGCGCCAATGGGGTCGTCGACGTCTATACGTCCGGTGGCGCCGCCCTGGTGAATGGGGCGACGGCCTACCAGCTCGGTGCTGGGCAAAGCCAATATGGCGACGGCGCGATATCGCTCACCTATGTACCGACCGGACAGGATATCACGGCGACCCTTTCTGACGGAACGCTCGGCGGGCTGTTGGCGGCGCGCGACCAACTGGTCAGCGCGGGGGATTCGGTCGGCGCACTCGCCGCGGCCATCGCCGCCGCGGTCAACACGCAACAGTCGCTGGGGCTCGATCAGAACGGCAATCTCGGCCAGCCGCTCTTTTCGGTGGCAGGGCCGGCTATCTATGCGTCCCAACGCAACACCGGCACCGGCAGTTTGACTGCCGCGATCACCGACCCCGCCAATTTTACCCCGGACGATTTCATCCTCACCGACACCGCCGGCGGCTTCGAGGGCACCGACACGGCGACCGGAGAGGTGACGGCACTGGGAAGTGGCCCGACGCTCAGCTTCGATGGTTTGACGATCGCCGTTTCGGGTGCCGTCGCCAGCGGCGACACCTTCAAAATCGAACCGACAGCGACCGCCGCCCAGACGCTGACGACGGCGATCAGCGATCCTTCTGCGATTGCCGCGGCTTCAGCCTATGTCGCCTCACCCGGCGCGAACGTTGGCAACGTGCAGGCCACGGTCGGCGCCCCGGTCGCCAGTTCGTCGCTGCCGGCGGGCGCGATCGTGCTGCCGGCAAGCCAATTTGGGCAGACCTTCTCGGTGCAATTTACGTCGAACACCAATTTCAACGTCTTGTCGAATAACAATACGGTTATCGCGTCCGGGACCCTCAACTCGAATTCGGGTGCCGAGATCGCGGTCGCCTATCCCGGTTCGGCCCCGGCCGGCGAGGTCGTGCCGATTTCCTTGTCCGCCGGTTCCGCCGCGGCGGGCGACCGCTTCACTTTGTCGCCGGGCGGGGCGGGCAGTAACGGCAACATGGTCGGCCTCGCCAATCTCGCCGACCAGAACTTGTTATCGGGTCAGACATTCAGCAATTTCTACAGCACACTGGTCACCAACGTCGGCAGCCGCAGCCAGGAAGCGCAAGCGGCGGCGCAGGCAACGCAGGCGGTCCTGACGCAAACCCAAAACGCCCAGCAATCGGTCTCCGGCGTCAACCTCGACCAACAGGCGGCGGATCTCGTCGGTTATCAGCAGGCCTATCAGGCGGCGGCAAAGTTGATCGCTACCGCTCAGACGCTGTTCCAAAGCCTGCTCGAAGCGGTCTGACGGGTACCCAAAGAGCGGAGGCGAGGTCCATGCAGATCAGCACAAACGAGTTCCTGCTCGGCTCGCTCGGCGACTTGCTGACGCAAGAAAGCAACCTCAGTCAGCTCAATCGCCAGATCGCCACCGGCGAGACGATGCTCGACCCCAGCGACGACCCGGCCGGCGCCGGCCAGGCGATCGATCTCGCCGGCGCCATCAATCGCTTGAGCTATGATGCCGGCAACGCCCAGGCCGCGACCCAGGATATCCAGAGCGGCTTGAGCGTGTTGCAGCAGGTCAGCAGCCTGATCAATCAACTGCGCCAGGTCGCGGTAGAGGGCGCCAATGGCACCAATTCGGCCGCGACCCAGAGCGCCCTCGTCACCACGGCGCAAAGCGCGCTGCAAGAACTTGTCCAGCTGGCGAATTCTCAGGATGCCGAGGGCAATTATATCTTTGCCGGGACCAAGACAAATGCGCCCCCCTTTGCGTCGCTGGCCAATGGACAAGTCGTATTCACTGGTGATAATGGCGGTAATCTGCTTGAGATTGCCCCTTCGGTTACAGTAGCGGCTGCAGTATCTGGCGAGAACATCTTTGCGAACGTACCCGCCGGCGAAAATGGTGTGGCCGTGACCGCGGCCGCGGCCAACATCGGGACCGCCTATGTTACCGTTAAGGGGATCACCGGCACCAGCCAGCTGAATTCGGCACGGCTGTCCGGAACACAATACGAGATTGTGTTTTCCGCCGGCGTCGGGGGCACCCTCAACTATACCGTGACCGGCGGCATCGGCGCTCCCGGAAGCGCTGGCTTTATCTCAACCAGTTCCACTGTGGCGTCCGGCAGCTACACGACCGGTTCCGATCTCCAATTCGGCGGCTTGGATATCGGCATTACCGGACCCCCCGCAGCGGGTGATCAATTTTTTGTTAACCCCGCCGGCACTTCGAGCCTGTTTCAAACTATCCAGGGGCTGATTTCCGCGCTGGGCTCGGCGTCGTCAACCCCGCAGCAAATTCAAAATGCGATCGTCAATCTCGATGGCGCGCAAACCAGTATCCTTTCGGCGCAGGCAACGCTGGGCTCAAACCTTGCCGAGATCCAGGGTGTTCAGGCGGCGGACAGCACGGCGAGCACAAACGATCAGGCGCAGCTCTCGACCCTGCAATCCGCAAATCTGCCGCAAGCGATCGCAAATTACAGCGCGGGCGTTACCGCCCTGCAGGCGGCGGAACTGGTGTTCTCGAAAATTCAGAACCTGTCTCTTTTTTCAGTCATTCAATAGACTACGCGCCCGAACTCCGCCCTCGCTGCTCGCGCCACGCCGACCCGGTCTGCCTCGACGCGGGCCGAACGGAACCTTTATGCTGTGCTGGATCAATACTTCGACAGCGCACACGCCGCACCAATAACGGCGCGAATTTGACCCGAATTATAGACGTTCGGCAAAAAACCCTGCAACAAATCATTCCGGTGTCCGTCTGATAGATTGAGGCGCCCGCGATCGCTGTCATGAGGCGCCGAGGATCCCCTCGACGCGCCCGCGCGCTACGATCGCGCTGCCGGCGCCAGGAGCAAGTCATGCTGGCAGGAGCCATCAACACCAACGTCGACGCGCTTTTTGCGTTGAATGCTTTGTCAAACACCGCGAACGCGGCGAATAAGCTCGAGCAGGAACTGTCCTCCGGACAGGCGATCAACAGTCCTGCCGACAATCCCGCCGGATACATTGCGGCGCAAGGGTTCACAATCCAGATTGGCGGCACTCAGCAGGCCGTCTCCAACGTCAACCAAGGCATTTCGTTGGTGCAGACCGCGAATGGCGGCGTGACGCAGCAGATCAATCTGCTCGAACAGATTCAAAATATCGCCAATCAGGCTGCCAACGGGCTCAATACCGCCCAGCAATTGCAATCGCTTCAGCAAGTGGTCTCGCAATTGCAGACCCAGGTGAGCACGATTTCGTCGCAAACCCAGTTCAACGGCCTCAATCTGCTCGACGGCTCATTCAACGGGGTGCAGTTTCAAGTCGGTCCGTCCGAGGGTCAGACTATCGGTCTATCGATCGCGAGCACCGCGGCGGCCCAGCTCGGCGTCAACCAATCTTCGGCTGCCGCAGCCGGGCTTTATGCCACCGATGGGAGTGTATCGGGTGGTGTTGGCGACAATTCGGGCAATTCCTACGCGATCACCGCCGCCGGCGCCGGCGCCTTTACCGCAGGTACTATCGGTGTTTCCGGTTCGGCCGGCAGCGCCAATATCACGGTTACCGCGCCCGAAGCGGCAAAAGACGTCGCCGCGTCGATCAATGCCGCGACCCCGAAGACCAACGTGACCGCGGCCGCCGACACCAGCGTCGCGTTTACGGTCGGAGCGGGTACCCTCTCGTTCACCCTCGGCAACGGCAACGGTGCGACGCCGACCAACACGGTCAACATTGCCGCGACCGTGTCGACCGTGTCGCAGAGTGGTCTCCAATCGCTGGTCAGCGCGATCAATCAGGAAACGGGGACGACCGGCGTTACCGCGACCGTCAACTCGAACAACCAGCTGGTCCTGACCCAGGCGCAGGGCGACAACATTTCGATCAGCGGTTTTGCCGGCACCGGGACACTGGCGGCCGGCGGAACCACGACGGTTACGCTCGGCACCGGCGGCGGGGATGTCGCCGCGGCCACCGTCCAGGGTCTGGTCACGGTGCAATCGAACTCGCCCTTCGCCCTGTCCGCGGCGGCCTCGGATATCGGACTCAATACCAACTCGGCGCTGACGACCCTGGCCGGGGTCAATGTCAGCACGATCTCCGGGGCGAACGCGGCCTTGAACACCGTCAGCTTTGCGCTGCAGCAACTCGAAAATATCGGTGCCCAACTCGGCGCCGTCCAGCAGCGGCTGCAGGCAACGGCGTCGAACCTGCAGACCACCGATACCAATCTGACGTCGGCGCGGTCGGTCATCCAGGATGCGAACATCCCGCAAGTCACGACCGAACTGACGCAGCAGGAGATCTTGCAGCAGGCCGGGATTTCCGCGTTGTCGCAGTCGAACGCACTGCAACAGTCGTTCCTGAAACTGCTGCAGTAAGCACCGCAAACGGCTCGGTGAGGGACCCGTTCACCCGCGATTGAGCGGGCCGGTCCTTCCCCGCAAGGGCGGAGTAGTCCATGTCGGGAGTAGGAAGCGTCCTCAGCTCATCCGAGATTGCGACGCTTATTCAGCAGGCGAGCGCCGCCTACCAGGCGCCGGCGACCGCCTTGCAGAATCAGGAGCAGCCGATCCAGACCCAGATTTCGGCGCTGGGGAAGGTGCAAAGCGCGCTGTCCGGTCTGCAATCGGCGCTCGCCGGCCTGGCGGATGTCCAAACCCTGGCGCAGCGGTCGGTGACGACATCGCCGAGCGGCACGGTCAGCGCCAGCGTGACCAATGCCGCATCTCCCGGAACCTACAACCTCACCAACATTCAGCTGGCCGAAGCGCAAAGCCTGCTCTCCGCCGGTTTTACCAGCGCCAGCTCGACGTTTGGCGCCGGATCGATCACGATCCAGGTCGGCAGCGGGTCGCCCGTCACCATCGATATCGCCAGCGGCCAGGATACATTGAGCGGCATCGCCAACGCGATCAATCAGGCCAATGCCGGCGTGACTGCAGCGGTCGTGTACGACGGCACAAATTATCACCTGTCGCTGACCGGCACCAATACCGGCGCCGCGGCCGCCTTCACGGTCAGCGGGGCCGGCGGCGAAGCCGGGTTTAACTACAGCCCCAACGCATCATCCGGGCTGGCCCTCAACCAGGCCGCGACAAACGCCGGGTTTTCGCTGAACGGGGTCCCGATCACCAACAGTTCCAACACCGTCACGAATGTCGTGCCGGGTTTGAGCCTGACCCTGACCGGCAGCGGTAACGCCACCGTCACCGTCGCCCAAAATGTCTCGGCGCTCGACCAGGCGGCGGACGCGGTAGTATCGGCACTCAACAATGTGCTGCAAACGATCAATCAGTATTCCTCGTACAGCCCGAGCAGCGGCGCCGGCCCGCTGCTCGGTGATGTCGGCTTGCAGGTTTTGCGCAACAGCCTCTTGAATGCGATCAGCAGCCCAGCGAGGGGCCAGACGGCGGGTACGCAATACGACTCGCTGGGGGCTGTCGGCTTCACGATCAACCAGGACGGGACGGTGTCGCTGAATGATCAGACATTTCAGAGCGCGGCTCAGGCGAACTACGCGGCGGTCGCGGGGCTCCTCGGTTCTTTTGCGGTCGCCAGCAATTCCAACGTCGCGGTCCAGGACACCGGCGGCGCGCAGCCCGGCGTCTATCCGATCAATGTTACCAACAATTCCGGCGCGTCGACAACCGGTACGGTCAATGGCCAAACCGCCAGCGGCACCAATGGTGAGTTGGTGGTCGGCGGCGCCGGCCCGGCACAGGGTTTGACGTTGCAAATCGCCTCGGGCGTAACCGGCGCGCTCGGACAGGTCACGGTCAGTCAAGGTGTGTACAGCACGTTGAGCAGCCTCCTGAACGCCGCACTGTCGAGCACGGGGGGCGGTGTTACCGGAGAGATCAATAACCTCAACAGCACGATCACCTCGATGAACCAGCAGATCGCACAGCTGCAACAGGCCGCGCAGCAGGAGACCGCGGCCTTGACGGCACAGTGGGGTCAGGCGCAAGCCACATTGTCGCAACTGACGACAGTCAGCAATTTTTTGAGCACCTATTTTAATCAGGGATCCGGTTCTGGTTCGAGCGGGTCCGGCTCGTCGGGAGGCTGAGTTGGAGATGGCGGATGAAGGGCGCGGCGCCCTCTCGGCTTATCGCGCCGTAGCCGGGATTGGTGCAGCGCCTGAGGACTTCATGAAAATGGCGCTGGATGCGACCCAAGCGTTTTTGCTGCAGGCCGAAGGCAGTATCGCCGCCGCCGACCGGCCGGCAAAAGCACGGGCGCTCGGTTCGGCGGGGAAGCTGATCGAATTCCTGCTGGGGTTGAGCGGCAGCGAACCGGGCCGCCTCAGCGAATGCCTCGCCCCGGTCTATCGTTTTGTGCTTGCAGCGATTCTCCGCGGCAATGCGGTTGATGACGCGGAAGCGGTTGCCGCCGGACGGGTTGTCATCGAACAGCTCGGAACAGCATGGCGTCGAGCATTTCCCGATGCCGCACCGGCACACGGCGAAGGTTCGGGCTGACCTGGAGGAAAGCAATGGCTGATCCGATCCCGGGCGTGAACGCGATCGACGTTTCGGGTGTCACATCCGCCCGCGAGCCCGCATCGCAGCCGGCGACGACGCCCAAACCACAGACAGGTGCGGTTTCCGCCATCGACACCGCCGACCTGAGCCGGGCCGAGGCGGTGCTCACGACGATTTCGCAGAGCTCCGCAACCGTACCCGCGATAAATCGGCTGCAAGTTGCGCAGCTTCAGGAGGCGTTGAATTCCGGCACATATCGCGCCGATCCGCAGCTGATCGCGGAAAAGATAATGGAAATCGAAAGCCTGTTGTCGTCTTCAAACGATCCCTGATCGCCCGAATATGATCATGATATCGATGGACAATCTCAGCATTTCTGCGGATCCAGAGCTTCAGTGCCGTAACCGGGGTGAACACGGTGAGCGATGATCAAACGAGCCGTAAATCAGCAAATATTGGATCGGCCGCGGTGCGCTCCGCCTCGGATTTAATCCATTGTTGCACAAAGTCCAAACGTTCCGCCGCCTGATGAATGTCGTCTCGATCGACGATATCGGCAAAGGCGCGCAGGATCTGCTCCAGACATTCGGTTCGGGTGGGATATGTCACGCTCGAGACGGGCAGCCCCCCCTCCTCTTCCCCGGCCTGCGGGCTATGCGACCGATCACCCCTCGCCGGCGTGACCCGGGGGGATGGCCCGTCGGGCGAAAACCCGGGGGTGAGCCGGGGATTGCGGAAGCGGCGAGGGTGGAGGTGGTTTGTGACCGGCCAAGATGCACTCGACGTCCGTCGGCTGTCCATATGTCCCCTCACGGATCGTTGGCTTCGCCCAAAAGCCGGCG
>JAFAHP010000787.1 GCA_019237175.1 Alphaproteobacteria bacterium | reverse complement strand
GATCCCGGAATCGGATGGTGCTACATATTGATTGGAACTTGCATCTGCTGCAATCGCGCACCGACGAGGCAATCGTCTGGCTCGAAAAAGCGCGCAGCGCCATGCGCGCCGCACCCTTCCACTACAGCCGCCTTGCCTCCGCCTATGCCCTCAGAGGCGAAACCGAACGCGCCGCCGCCGAGCTCGCCGAAGCTCGGAGGCTGGACGGCGGAGATCTTTTTTCGAGCATCGCCGAGCTGAAGGCCTTTCCGGGCCCATGGGTCGGGGTGGCGAAGACTCGCGCCTTGTTCGAAGCCACTTATTTCGCCGGACTGCACAAGGCAGGGATGCCGGAGGAGTGAGGCTGTCTAGCGCCGCTCGCACGGCCCAGGTATTGAACGCGGCCCCGTACTCATCTGAAGCGGGCCCGCCGCCTTCTTGGAGGGAAACGCGAACTAAGTGATCCTCATGCCCCGATATGCCGCCAGCAGCCATTCGGTGTTTGCCACTCCGCGCGAAAGCCGATGCGCCCGCGCGAGAGCGTTTGTCGTCAATGCACCCTATCCCTGCCGCGGATCGGCAAGTCGTCGGACCAGTTTTCTATTAGGCTAAAGCACAGCCGTTGATTGAGACCGAATCCCGTTGAACCGCGCTGACGTGCGCCATAGGCTCTCGGCGCGGAGGTGTGCACATGAAAGTTTTTGTCTTTGACCTTTTGGCTTACGGCGAGCAACTCGAGCATCTCAAAGTCGGCGGGGAGCTGCCTTATCCCCTCTCAAAAGAGCATTTCAAACCCGAAGTCGCAGCGCGCACCTATGCCGAGCATCTCGCCGCCTGGGAGGAGCTCGATCGCCTCGGCTATGACGGAGTTGGCTTCAACGAGCATCATTGCTCGCCTTACGGGCTGATGAACTCACCGAATTTGCTCGCTGCCGCCGCCGCGCAGCGCACCAGGAATCTGAAACTATTGATTTACGGCAATCTGCTGCCGTTGCACGAACCGCTGCGGCTCGCCGAAGAGCTCGCTATGCTCGACTGCATGTCGAACGGCCGGCTGATCTCCGGTTTTGCCCGCGGTATTCCGCGCGAGTACCAGGTCCACCACGTACCACTGAACGAATCGCGCGCGCGTTTCGAAGAGGCGTTCGACATCATTGTCCGCGCCTGGTGTGAGGACGTCTTTTCGTATCACGGCAGATTCTGGAACTACGAGGACGTGGCTCTGTGGCCGCGCCCGGTGCAGCAACCGCATCCCCCGATCTGGATGCCTGTTGTCGGCAGCAAGGAATCGATCGAATTCGCTGCCCGTCACAATCTGCCGATTACCCCCGGTCTCGGCCGCTCGCGCGGGTTGCGCGACGACATCATCCGCTATTACGCGCGTTGTCTCGAGCGCGCCGGACATCGCATCACCCCCGATCATCTCTCGCTCGGCATCAGCGCCTATGTTGCATCGAGCAAGGCCGAGGCGGTGCGCGAAATGGGCCCCCATCATCTCTATTTCAACCGGACATTGTTCAGTCACGGCAACTTCACCGAAACCGAGCGGCAGCGCGAGGCCGGCTATTCGACCGCAGCTTCGACCGATTACGTCAGCCCGGAAAACCGGCGCGCCGCGCAATTTGCGCGCGAGGATTTCCGCAGTCTGACGATGGCCGATGTCGAGCGACAGGCCGAGGAGATGCCATGGGGTCCGCCCGAGGAAGTCACGCGGCGCATCATCGAAGCCGCAGACGGCGCCGGCGCCGACAATGTCCAGATCAGCCTCAACCGCGGGGTATTGCCGCAAGAGTTGTTCATCGAGCAGATCCGGCGCTTTGCCCGCGAGGTACTGCCAGCGCTGCAGGCCCACAAGGTGACCCGCGTGCCGCTCGCCGAAGCAGCGCTGGCCTGATCGGGCAAAGCCTGCCCGGGACTTTATCCGGTGCTCAGCGAGCGTGTGAGTCGCATTGCCGATCTCGGGCAACGGTTCAGGAGAAGCGCTAAGGGGCGCGGTTGGCGCCGGTTCGGCGGAGATGCTCGAAAGAGGCTGGCTTTCCCTGATGGGACGTGCGCATGGAGGCGTTTTGGCGCCGATGTTCAGACCGGGTTTCGGGCGCCCATTTGCCGGCTATAACCCGCGGTTCGCGGGATCGGGAGGGCCATCGTAGCGTCTTTGGCCGCCTCGCGGCGTTTTGTACCGGGAAGGAAAGATGGCGGAAATCGACGGATATGAGGTGCTGGGTCTCGGTCTTTGTTTCGAGGATCTGCCGGTCGGTAGGAAATTCCGGACGATCGGCCGTACCGTGACCGAAGCCGACCTCGTCAACTTCGTCGGGGTTACCGGCATGACCGAGGTGCTGTTCACCAATCTCGAATTCCTGGTGCACGACAGCGACATCAAACGACGCGTCGTGCCCGCAGCCCTCGTCTATGCGTTTGCCGAGGGGCTCTTGGTGCAGGCAACCATGCAGCACACCGGTTTCGCATTCCTCCATATGGAGCTGGACGTGAAGGCGTCAACCTTTGCCGGCGACACGATTCATGTCGAGTGCGAAGTGGTCGAGAGCCGGCGCAGCACCAGCCGTGCGGAGCGGGGATTGGTGCGAACCTTCAACCGGGTCAGGAAGCAGGACGGCACCGTCGTGCTCTCCTACAATCCCTTGCGCATGGTGAAAGTGAGAGGCGCCAGCGAATAAGAAATACCCAGTCCGGTGCACCGCCAGGCGCC
>JAFAHP010000716.1 GCA_019237175.1 Alphaproteobacteria bacterium | reverse complement strand
CACAGCTTTCGGATCTTCACGCCGGCGAGTGCCGTTTACCGCAATGCGTTCGGTTATAACGCTGTCGGTCAACCACTAGGGACGAAGATGGTCGCAATCAGCAAGAGCCCGGTCCGCGAGGGCCTGCCGCATCCGCGGGGCGCTACTTGGGATGGAAAGGGAGTCAATTTCACGCTGTTTTCGGCGCATGCGGCACGGGTCGAGCTGTGCCTGTTCGACGAGACAGGCGAGACGCGAATCGATTTGCCCGAGTATACCGACGAGATCTGGCACGGCTATGTGCCAGACGTGCATCCCGGGTCGATCTACGGGTACCGGGTTCATGGCCCTTACGAGCCCGGTGCCGGGCATCGCTTCAATCCCAACAAGTTGATGATCGACCCTTATGCCCGCGGGCATTTCGGCGATCTGATCTGGGACCCGGCTATTTTCGGTTACCACCTCGAATCGGGCGACGACACCACTTTCGACGAGCGCGACAGCGCGCCTTTCGTGCCGAAATGCGTCGTCGTCGACCCCAATTTCGATTGGCAGGGCGAGCCGCGCCGCCGTGCCGTGCCATGGGAGCACACGATCATCTACGAGCTCCATCTGCGCGGCTACACAAAGCTCCATCCCCGGCTGCCGAAGGAATGGCGCGGCACCTACAAGGGCCTGAGCGACGAGGTCATCGAATACATCCGCTCGCTCGCCGTCACTTCGGTGGAGCTGCTGCCCGTCCACACATTCATCAGTGACAGTTACTGGGGCTACAACTCGATCGGGTTCTTCGCCCCCGACCCGCGTTATTCGCATCAACCCGAACAGACTCTGCGGGAATTCAAGGAAATGGTGGCACGCCTCCACGACGCCGGGCTCGAAGTGATCCTGGATGTCGTCTACAACCATACCGCCGAGGGAAACGAGCTTGGCCCGACACTGTCGTTCAAGGGCATAGACAACCGTTCCTATTATCGGCTGCTGCCCGATCACCCGCGCTTTTACATCAACGACACCGGTACCGGAAACACGCTCAACCTCGACCACATGCGGGTGATCGAGATGGTCACCGACAGCCTGCGCTACTGGGCTTCGGAGACCCATGTCGACGGCTTTCGTTTTGATCTCGGCACGATCCTCGCCCGTGGGGCGAACGGCTTCGATAACCAGAGCGGTTTCTTAAAGGCCTGCTCTCAGGACCCGGAATTGCGCACGGTCAAGTTAATCGCGGAGCCGTGGGATTGTGGCCTTGGCGGCTACCAGGTCGGGGCCTTCCCGCCGGGTTGGGCCGAATGGAACGACAAGTTCCGTGATATAGTCCGCGATTTCTGGCGCGGCGCTGCGCCGGGAAGCGCGCTTGCTCCCCGCCTTTGCGCCTCTGGTGACATATTCAATCACCGCGGCCGCAAATCTTGGGCGTCGATTAATTTCGTCACCGTCCATGACGGGTTCACGCTCAATGACCTCGTTTCCTACAACGACAAGCACAACGAGGCGAACGGCGAAGAAAACAAGGACGGCCATCCGGACAACCGCTCCTGGAATTGTGGCGTCGAAGGCCCGACCGATGACGAGGAAGTGAATGCATTGCGGGCCCGCCAGATGCGCAACTTCCTCGGCACCCTGCTGCTGTCGCAAGGCACCCCGATGCTGCTCGCCGGCGACGAGTTCGCCCGCACGCAGCACGGCAACAACAACGCCCATTGCCAGGACAACGAGATCAGCTGGGTCGATTGGGATCTGAAGGAAAAAAATGCAGTGCAGATCCGCTTTATGCAGAAGCTCACAGCGTTGCGCCACAAATACCCGATCTTGCGCCGCAACCGGTTCCTGACCGGCGTCTATAACGAGGAGTTGGGTATAAAGGACGTGACCTGGATCAACGCGTCGGGCGCCGAGATGCAACCGGAAAATTGGGGCGACACGAGCCTGGGGTGTTTTGGAATGTTGATGGATGGGCGTGCCCAGCCGACCGGCCTCCGCAGGCGCGGCGAAGACGCTACCCTGCTAATGGTGCTGAACGGCTATCACGATCTCGTCGGATTCACCTTGCCGGAGACCGCCGGTGGAGGGCACTGGCGGCTCCTGATCGACACCAACCTCCCCGAGGACGCCGAGATGAGCGCTTTTCCGGCTGGCGAGATCTACGGGGTGACCGGACGATCATTGCTTCTCTTCGCCCTCGAATCGGTAGCCGTTCAGTCGGCGGCCGGGCGGTGACGCCTTCAAGCCGTTGCGGGGCGGAGGAACACGGCTATGTTCGCCGCCCGCGCTCCACCTCAGGCATCGCCCCCCACGAGTGCCTGGGGGACCATGCGCTGCCCGATTGTCGTAACTCCCGGCGGGCAGCGCACGACGAGCACCTATCTCGGGGCCTGTGCCATCTCGGGCCCGCTTAAATGGCAGGTGAGAGGCGATTTTGTTCTCGGAAAATGTTCAAGTCCCACCTGATCTCGACCTGATAAAACAGGTGAAACAGGCGGCGCCACTCAAGGAGGCCAAGCATCCCTGCGGAGGGCCGGGCGACGCGCCGGAGCGGCGGTCGCGCTCCAGGTGTCGCGAGCGGGCGAAACAGGTGGGGTGGTGACCGGCTTGGAAAACCACGCACGGCGCCAATGCAACACAATTCGTTCGCGACGGTCGGCCTTGAGCCCTCAGACGACGCGGACGTTCTTGAATTGCCAGGGATCTTCCCGATCGAGATCTTCCGGGAAGAGGCGAGCGCGCCCGTCAAGCGGTGTCCAGTCGCCATAGATGCCCATGACCTCGCCGAGATAGGGGCGGGCAACTTCGAGAACGCGTGCATAATCGAGATCTTCGGGCTCGACCACGCCGGCCTGCGGATGTTCGAGCGCCCAGACGACGCCGCCCAACACGGCCGCAGTCACCTGTAACGACGTGGCGTTGTTGTGCGGCGCTACTCGCCGGGCTTCATCGATGGTGAGCCGCGATCCGTACCAATAGATCCCTTTTTGAGCTCCCATCAACAATACGCCAAGTTCATCGGTGCCCTTGTAGATCTCCTCCATCATCAAACGCTTACGAGCTTGCAATTGCCAGTTCTTGCCGGCGAATTCGTGCAGGCTCAGCACGGCATCATCGCAAGGATGATAGACGTAATGGCAGGTCGGCCGATACCGGACCTCGCCGCGCTCGACGACGCTCAGAAAATCGGCGATCGAGACCGATTCGCCGTGAGTGATCAAAAAACCGTGATATGGACCTTCCAGAGGCGTCCAGCTGCGCACCCGCGTCGCCGCCCCGGGGCGCAAAAGATAGATGGCGGCCCCGCTGCCAAAATCATGACGCCGACCGTCATCGGGGAAATGCCGCTCATGCGTTCCCCAGCCAAGCTCGGCCGGTTGCGAACCTTCGCTGACAAAGCCGTCGATCGACCATGTATTGACAAACTCGTCCGGGTCTTTCGGCACCTTGGCGACCTGGGTATCACGCTCGGCTATGTGGATAACCTTGATGCCAAGCTGCTGTGCAAGCCGGGCCCAATCGGTGCGGGTTTGCGGAGCTGCCGTGTCGACCCCGGCATCGCCGGCGAGATCCGTGAGCGCCTGCTTGACAAAGTGCGACACCAATCCCGGGTTGGCGCCATGCGTCAGCACCGCGGTGGACCCTTGCGGGAAGCGCGTGCGCAACGCCAAGGCACTCTCGCGCAAGGCGTAGTTCGAGCGGGCCGCGGGCGGCAGGTTCGGGTCAGTATAGCCGCCGGGCCACGGCTCGATGCAAGTATCAAGATAAAGCGAGGCTTTTGCCTGGCATAGCTCGATCAAGGCTGTGCTCGAGACATCGACCGAAAGATTGAGGAGAAAATCACCGCGGCCGATTGCGCGATCCAGCTTTGACCGATAATTCTCTTGGGTCAGGGCCGTTTGATCGAAAGCGATGCCGTATTCGGCGGCAACATCGTGGCCTCGCGGTTCGGCGGTGATGATTGAGATCTGGGGTGGCGCGATTTCGAGATGGCGCAGCAGCAGTGGCAGGACCCCCTGTCCGATGCTGCCAAAGCCAACGATTACAAGGCGTCCACGAAAAGTCGTGTGCTTCTTATCAAGCATCTATCAGCTGTCTTTGTCAGTGGCGCGTGTCGGGGTTTCCCCCTGCGATGTCAACTCCGGAGTTTCCCGCTGGCCTGTCGGATCTTATTGCGCGACCCAACCGCCGTCGATCGACAATGCCGCACCAGTAATTGTCCGCGCGGCCTCACCGCATAAAAACACGGTCAATGCGCCGATTTGTTCCGGTGTCGAAAACTCGAGCATCGGCTGTTTTTCGCGCAGCAAATCATCGCTCGCCTGGTGCACTGCGATGCCTTCGGACGCGGCACGCGCTTTGATCTGGTCTTGCACGAGCGGTGTTAGGACCCATCCCGGGCAGATTGCATTGCAGGTGACCCCTTGGTTTGCGGTCTCGAGGGCGACCACTTTGGTGAAGCCAACAAGGCCGTGTTTGGCGGTTACGTAGGCCGCTTTTGCCTCGCTCGCGACGAGTCCATGAGCCGAGCCGATGTTGATGATCCGGCCCCATTTCTTCGCCACCATGTGCGGCAACGCAGCCTTGCTGGCGTGAAAGGCGGCGCTTAGATTGATCGCGATTATCGCATCCCAACGCTCTTCGGGAAAGTCCACCACTTTGGCAACATGCTGAATTCCAGCATTGTTCACTAGGATGTCTATGCCGCCAAACTGTCGTACGCCATCGTCTACAAGTTCGCGGATTTGCGTGGGCTTTGACATATCGGCCGGCGAATAAGCGACTCCGACGCCGTGCTCCTTCGCAAGTCTTGTTCTTAACGCTTCGATTGCTTCGGACTGGCCAAAGCCATTCAGCATCACCGCGCAACCTTCCGCCGCAAGTGCCGTTGCAATCCCGAGCCCGATTCCGCTCGTCGATCCGGTCACGATCGCGACTTTACCTTTCAGCATAAGTTTCCCCTCATATCGATCGCCGAGACGATGCGGATGACAGTCCCTGCTACCATATTGCGGCATATATTTTTGCGGTGCGGCAAATTTATCCTCGCTGAAGTCAAATTGGTATGCGACCTGTCGCAAACAGCGCGCCATATGGTTGGGTCTCGTCCGCCCGGCGGTGACCCGCCTGACGACCATATAGCCCGGGTTTAGCGAAAGACTGATTCGCGCGGTAAAAGGGGAACGGATGTCGGAAATGCGCAAGGCGGCGAGGGCTTTTGCCTCTGCCGCGGCGAATCTGCCAGCGCTTCGGGTTGCTACTTATAACATCCACGGCTGCGTCGGGCTCGATCGCCGGTACGATCCGGATCGGATTGCCGCGGTTTTGCGCGAGATCGACGCCGACATTTTGTGTTTGCAAGAAGTCGAGGCTCGCGGCGTGCATAGTCCGAACGGCGGTCAAGCGTCTTACCTTGCCGAGGCGACAAACCGCAGCGTTATCGTAAGCGTTGCCGCGCGGGGCCGTGGACGGTTCGCAAATGCCATCTTGACGCGGTTCCCGCCGCTTGCGACGCGCGTGATCGATCTCGCGGTTCCGGGTTACGAGCCGCGCGGGGCGATCGATGTCGATTTGCCAATCGACGATCGGATATTGCGGGTCATGGCGACGCACTTTGGACTGCACGCGGGAGAGCGGCGTCTTCAGGCTAATCGCCTCATTGCAGCCCTCGGCGAGCCAACGGCAAGCAGGCCGATGCCGCATGCCGTGCTCTTGGTTGGCGATCTTAACGAGTGGCGCGGACGCGCCGGCGGCGTCCGCGCGCTCGATCGGTGTTTCGGACCAAGCGCCGCACCGCGCACTTTCCCTTCATGGATGCCGGTGCTTCCGCTTGATCGGATCTATGCCTTTGGGCCTGCGATATTGCGCGATGTTCATGTCTATCGCTCGCCGCTCGCACGTCTCGCCTCCGACCACTTGCCGCTCGTGGGTACTTTGTGGTGGACCAATGCGCCGTCTGGGCGACGGCAGCGCGGTTGGGAAGTCGACTGGCGACAAAAGGGTCGCTACGCTGTGGGGCGGCCAAATGCCGCAGCGCGGGAACGGGCATATCCGCGGTGAAAACGCCTCGACCGCGAGAGGATTTGCAGTGGCCCGCCGTCAGGGCTAATCAGAGAAGATGGCGCCGAAACGCAATCCGCTCGGTCTCAACCCCCTGCAGCTTAAAACTTTAACTCTGTTACAGCAGATAGCGCAGGTTCCCGATTACTCTATGGCGGGAGAGGAACAAGGCAGCGTCGTGGTTACCCATCTGCCTCATCCACATGGCGACCATTTCCACATTGGTGTGGCCGTAGTTTCGACCCGCGATGCGACCGGGCTCGGAAACCCTTCGGTCTGGGTGGCGCTGGAACGAAAGGGGCTGGTGCGTTCGACACCTCCGACCGTCGTCGTAACCGCTTTAGGCATGAACTACGACACGGGGCTGCGCGAGCGGATCCTGCACTCGGCGAACCACGATTGACTGCGGGTTTTCGCGTCATCTGGCCCGCCGCTTGCTCACCACAGGAGACGTCGGGCGACAGCCACCGGATGATAGGCTCCGGCGGCTAGCGCAGCGTCAATCACGGCGGGATCCGGGTCCCGGTCGCCGACAGCGCCGAATTCATCGGCATGAATGCCGCCGATGATCAGCAGACTGTCGAGACCCGCCGCGGCTGCGCCCGCAATGTCGGTTCGCAAGCTGTCGCCCACCGCGAGGATTCGCGATCGATCGGCAACGCCAAGGAGCGTCAAGCATCTGTCGTAGATGGATCTATACGGCTTGCCGTGCCAACGTACTCGCCCGCCCTGGGCCTCGTACCATTGCGCGAGCGCGCCGGCGCAAAGTGCTAGCTGCGCGCCGTGCCTGACGACGAGATCGGGGTTGGCGCAGACCATCGGCAGACAGCGGTCCAAGGATCGACGTAATAGCGGAGCATAGTCCTCGATTGCGTCGTCCCAGCCAGCGGGACCGGTATTCAGGATGAAATCCGCGCACTCGGGGCTGTCAACAAATGCGAGATCGAGTCCCTCGCGGATCTCGAGATCACGATCCGAGCAGATATGAAGGCAGCGCCGCCCAAGCGCCGCGTAAAACGGGTCGTCGCGCTGGCGCAGGTGCTGCCAGGCTTCTTCGCCCGAAGATACGATGTGGTGATAGGACTCGCCGGGTACCCCGATTTGCGCGATTCGCCGCGCGACGTCGTCTGCCCGCCGCGGCGCGTTCGACAGCAGCGCGATACGCTTTCCTGCATGGATCAAACTGCGCATGCAGTCGACAGCACCGGGCAGCGGTTTGATGCCGTCATGGACCACGCCCCACAGGTCGAGAATGAAGCCGTCATAATCGGGTGCGAGCACGCTGATCCCGCGAAGGTAAGGAATTGTCATCGGCGGCAACGCAGACGATTTCGGTGTCGTTCACGCGCCGCCGGCCCGGTCCCCGATCGCGGACTGCGACGATGCGTGCGATTGTTTGTCATCAAATGGACCGTATAATACACAAGTGCCTTTCTAATTGAGAATGTTTTTTACCAAGTGTTAACCTAATAGTCCGGAACATGTGTATATCGGACCTGTTAAGCATACGTCTATCTCGGAGAGGCCGAGATAAGGAGAGCTTATGAAGACCGAGCTGTATATCGGGCCGCTGATTGAGCGCGACGGCGGATTTGCATATGACACTTTCTCGCGGA
>JAFAHP010000713.1 GCA_019237175.1 Alphaproteobacteria bacterium | reverse complement strand
GTGCGCAGCCCACGCTCGCGCGGCTGTGGCAGATCGACCGCAAGGTCGGCGACGATATGCCCCGGCCGCGCTGACATCACGGCGATGCGTGTCGACAGATAAACCGCCTCGAAGACGCTGTGGGTGACGAAGACAACTGTTGCCCGGCGGTCTCGCCATAACCGCAACAGATCGTCGTTGAGCGCCATCCGGGTAATTTCGTCGAGCGCCGCGAACGGCTCATCCAACAGCAACAGATCGGGATCGGTGACGAGCGCCCGGGCGATCGATACGCGCATCCGCATTCCACCCGAGAGCTGGTGTGGATAGGCGCGCTCGAACCCGGCAAGCCCGACAGCGCGCGATTCTGCCGCGGCGCGCTCGCGTTCGGCCAGACCGACCCGACGGGCGAGGCGGAACGGCAACAACACATTACCCAGAACACTGCTCCACGGCATCAGCGTCGGGTCTTGAAAAACAAAGCCAATCCGGCCCGTCGCCGATCCGCTGTCCACACGCGGCGCCAGTGCTAGATGGCGGGCTCCGACACTCGGCTCGCTCAAACCCGCGATAATGCGCAACAACGTGGTCTTGCCGCAGCCCGAGGGTCCGAGCAGGCTCAAGAATTCGCCGCGGCCGACATCGAGATCAATCGGGTCGAGGGCCGTCACCCCCGAGTTGAAGCGTTTGCCGATCCCGCGCAACGAGACGATCGGCGTCTCTTTCGGCGATGGGCGGAGAAGAGCGGGGGAGCTCAGGGTTTCATCCCGATTTTTGTGTTCACGAACGCCAAAGTGAACGCCTTTTGTAGTCCCAGGGGGTAAACGCCGATCCCCACTATTGAAAATCACGCCGGCGCGCGGTCATCGCCGACACCGTATTTCTAGGCGGCGCCGCTGTCGACGATTCCGTATTCTTTGAGCTTGGCGCGGCCATAGGCCAACAGCCCGTCGGTAGTTTCCGGTTTGGCGCGTGTGACCGGCCCGTTCGCCGGCGCCGGATTGCTGTAGACAGGGCGCTGCTTCGCGTCGAGGCGACGCAGCCGGTCGCTCGGTGCGCAGCGGAGAGATGGGTTCTATGCAAAGATCGCATAATTTCGGTCCGGCTGCCGGGAACATTTGCTGTTACATATTGTTGGAATAGCGTCACGAGCTTGACAAAAAAGTCGCTGTCCCGTAACAAACCGCGCGGCATCAGGAACATGAATTACGCAAGGGATCCGTTCGCGATGGCAGCCAATGTCCGATGCCGCTACGGGAATAACGAGCTGCCGGCGCGCTCGATAAGGGCCAGCATAAACGCCTTCCTTGACGGCGGCACAGACGGCGAAGAGCTGTTTCACGCGCTCTACGACTACATTCTCGACGAACCGATCCCGCATTCGATGCGCCGGATATTAAAGGAGCCGCAGCGTCAGGTGCGGTGAGAACGGGCGATTGCGCGAAGCGCTGCGCTCACAAGCCAGCCTTTTGATGGTTCTCCTACCCTCAACCAACTCGTGAGCCGCGAGGGCCGCGGCGAGGGGCTGACGCCGAACCCGCTTCTTCTTTGGTCATGCCCGGGCACGCGGCACCCGAGGGCGACGAACTCATCGCCTGCGGACCTAGGCCCTCCCCCGGACTTGATCCGCGGATCAGGCGGCGGCGAACATCGGGGCGCCTGGTTCGCGCCACCAGCACCGCCGTGAACGAACCGCCGCCCTGCTTCTTACGTTCGGGCCGGCCTCTTAATGTAGGCTCCTTAGATACCTCTGACTACGCCGGTGCCGGGATCGCGCGCTGATTGTACATGATCTTACGCATCTGCTCGCGCTCCTGCGGTGTCAGGTTTGCCGGGTCGACCCGCAAATTGTTGCCGGTTTCCATGCCGCGCTTGACCGCCGGGCGATTGCCGACCTCCTCGAACCAACGCTTGAAGTGCGTGAATTCATCGATGTCTTGGCCCTGGGCTTGCCAACTGACGGTCCACGGATAGGAGATCATGTCGGCAATCGTATATTCGTTGCCGGCCAGATAGCGCCGGTCATAAAGCCGGTTGTTCATGACGCCGTACAGGCGATTGGCCTCGTCGGTGAAGCGGCGGATTGCATACGAAAGATCGCCGGCCTCAGGACCCGCGCGGCGGAAATGACCGCATTCGCCGAGTTTTGGTCCCTGATTGGCCATCTGCCAGATTACCCATTGCGTCACTTCATATTTTCCGCGGACGTCTTGCGGGAAGAAACGGCCCGCTTTTTCCGCGAGATACATCATTATGGCGCCAGATTCGAAAATGGTGATCGGTGCGCCGCCGCCCTTCGGCTCGTGGTCGACCAGCACCGGCATGCGGTGGTTCGGGTTCATCTTTAGAAATTCGGGTTTGAACTGATCACCGCGGCCGATGTTGCATGACACGAGGTTATATTCGAGGCCCAGTTCCTCGAGCAGAATAGTAACTTTCTTGCCGTTTGGCGTCGGTCAGAAATGCAGGTCGAACATCACTCCGTCCTTCCTCCGTGGTGGTCGCGAAACCGGCAGTCGATACCGAGCCAACCGGGCCCGGATGCGGCGCGAACATAGCCGCCCGCAGGCCCCATGTCATCGCGTGGACGCGACGAGCGCAGATAGCGCACGGGGTTGTGTCGAGAGGCCGGGACGGCCAGACTCTTACCCGATCACCGCCACTGCTGCGGGTTCGCGATGCTGCCCGTGGTCATCGGGCGGCTGCGGGTATGGCGGCGAGTGGACCGGCTCGCCGGCCCCCGCGACCGGATTGGCGTCCTATAAATCGGTTTCGGTCGATTGGCCGGGAAACAACGTGGCGCGACTCCATTCCGACCAGTCGCCGGGCGCCGGGTTGGTCGGATCGCGGTCGTGGCGCCAACAGATGGTCTCGGCATTTGGGGCGACGACGCGATGCGTCTGGCCCTTTCCCATCGCGAAATCCACTGTCTTGACATAGCCGTTCGACCGCTCGTTGCAGTCTTCGCTCTTGGTGATGACCGCCTGGACATTGACCCGATCCCAGGTCGGGTTGGCGAGAATCAAAGTCGCCGATTGGTCGGATCCCGATGAGCAGCCGGCGACCAAAAAGATAGCGGCGGCCACTGCCCGCGAAAACCGCATCTCCCCCTCCGCGCAACGCGCTCAGATAAGACGCATCGCGGACTTCGCGCAAGGAGCTTTGCGACCGCGGGCAGCCGGTGGATCGCCGCCGGCTGCCCGGGTGGGATGTGCCGTTCCGGCAGCTGTTAGCGAACCAAGACCCAATGACCGCGCCAAGCTGCATGCTTGTCGTAGCCGTATTGGTATTCCCAATGCGGCGCGGTCGATGCGTTGTTGGCCGAGGATGGTGTGGCCGACGCTCCGACGACTGAGCGCGCCGAGCCACAGGGTGCGAGGTTCTGCGCGGTTGCCGGCGCCACACTGAGGGCTGCGGCGAGCGCGACGGTTGGAGTTATCAACCCGAGGGATTTCATTGCCCACCTCGTGCGAGTAGCGGTTTGCGCGTGCCGAGCCGGCTTGCCGTCCCGGCAGAGGCCGACGCTGTGGCGCCGCCTCGGTCGCGATGACCCAAGACCGACATTTTTTATTCCGCCGCTGTCGACATCGCCGTCGCAAGCCGGGCCCGATGATCCGCGCCCGCCTTGCCAAAAGAGGGCGTTCGGCCGGTCTGGCTCAGCGCCGGAGTTGGCGCCTCCTCGGGCGAAGAGGGCTGCGGGAATAAACCGTCGCGGTCGCCGGTCTGCTCGCTGTCATTCACCACGCCAATCAGGAGAGCATGATGGCCGATCGTGACGAAACGGAAGCGTTGGGCGCCGCGCAGATCAACCGCCGTGGTTTGTTGAAGTGCATGACCTGGGCCGGGGCTGGCGTCGTTTGGGGATTGAGCGGTGGCGTGCCGCGGACTTTGGGGCTGCTGGGCTCGGCCGCGGCGGCTGAGGCGGCGCCGGGCGACCTCACTTTTGTGCAGATCAGCGACAGCCATATCGGGTTTCACCTCCCGCCAAACCCGGACCCGACTGCCACACTGCGTGAGGCGATCGCCAAAATCAACGCGATGCCGGTTCAGCCTGCTTTTCTGGTCCACACCGGCGACATCAGCCATCTCTCGAAACCGGAGCAATGGGACACCGCCCTCGAGGTCGTCAAAGGCGCCAACAAACAAGTCTTTTACATTCCCGGCGAGCACGACGTAGCCGATGCCGAGAACGGCAAGGCGTATCTCGAGCGCTTTGGCAAAAACACCCAGGGCCGCGGCTGGTACAGCTTTGATTTGGGCGGTGTGCATTTTATCGCGCTGATCAACGTGTTTGATTTTCAGCCCGGGTTCAAATCGGCCGGCCTCGCCAAACTGGGCGACGAGCAGCTCGAATGGCTTGAAAAGGACGTCACCGGTCGTTCGACCAGCACCCCGATCGTCGTTCTTGCCCACCTGCCATTATGGACAATTTACGAGCAGTGGGGCTGGGGCACCGCGGACGCCGGCCGCGCTTTGGGATATCTGAAGCGGTTTGGTTCGGTGACCGTGCTGAATGGTCATATCCACCAGATCATTCAAAAGGTCGAGGGGAACGTCACCTTCCATACCGCGGATTCGACTGCGTTTCCGCAACCCGCGCCCGGGACCGCACCCGCGCCAGGTCCCATGAAAGGGGTGCCGGCCGGCGAGCTTCGCAAATATCTCGGGGTACGCACCGTCGACTACATCCGCAGCAAGGGCGCGCCAGCCCTGACCGACACCACGCTTGTCGGATGAGGAACTGGTCGATGATCAAGGTCCGAGACCCCGCGCGCCTTCGGCGGCGGGCAGGCCTGGCATGCGGCGGGCTGGGGATCGCCGCGGTGCTCGCCGCCGCCGTTCCGACACTGGTTTCGAACGGAACAATAGCGGTTGCCAGCGCAGCCCGCACCGCTACGGTCGAGATCGCCAATTTCAAATTCGCGCCGCCCGATCTGACCGTGCCCGCCGGTACGACGGTGGTCTGGAAAAATGCCGACGACAGTCCGCACCGGGTCGCCGATATCGGCGGCGCCTACGCCTCGCCTGCGCTCGACACCGAAGGCAGCTTTTCACATATCTTTGCGGCGCCGGGGGTTTACGCCTACTTCTGTTCGCTGCACCCGTACATGAAAGGCAAGATCGTGGTCGAACCTGCCGGAGCGGGGTCGTAAGGCGGGAGGGCGCGATGCGCAGTTCCACGCTCGGCCTCTTTCCGGGGATGTGCGATGTGATCGGCGCCTGGCTTGTCTGTGTCGCGGTCGCGGTGGCATGCTTTGGTGTGCTTGAGATCGAGGCGACGACCCAGGCCGGTCGGCCCGAAGCATTGATCGGTCCCGAGCCGACCGCTACGGTGGCCAGCACCAACAGCGATCGCACTGAACGCCATCGAAACGGGAGATGCTGAAATGCCGGACGACGCTCGCCAACCGAGATTCGACAAGTCGCGTATGCCGAGCCGGCATGTGACGGTCGGCCCCGAGCGCGCGCCGCACCGCGCCTTTCTCTATTCGATGGGATTGACCCGCGAGCAGATCGAAGACCAGCCGCTGGTCGCGGTCGCCACGACCTGGAACGAGGCCGCACCCTGCAACATCGCACTGTCGCGCCAGGCGCAGGCGGCAAAAAAGGGAGTGGCAGCGGCGGGCGGCACACCGCGCGAGTTCACGACGATCACCGTCACCGACGGCATCGCGATGGGCCACGAGGGGATGAAGTCCTCGCTGGTCAGCCGCGAAGTCATCGCCGACTCGGTCGAATTGACGATGCGCGGCCATTGTTACGACGCGCTGGTCGGTCTGGCTGGGTGCGATAAATCCCTGCCCGGGCTGATGATGGCGATGCTGCGCCTCAATGTGCCCTCGGTCTTCATGTATGGCGGTTCGATCCTGCCTGGCCGTTTCAAGGACAAGGACGTGACCATCGGCAACGTGTTCGAGGCGGTCGGCGCGCACAGTGTCGGCAATCTTTCGGACGAGGAACTGCACGAACTGGAATGCGTCGCTTGTCCGTCATCTGGCTCGTGCGGCGGCTTGTCTACCGCCAACACGATGGCCTGCGTTTCTGAGGCCATAGGCCTGGCAGTGCCCGGCTCGGCGTGCGCGCCGGCGCCGTACGATTCGCGCGACGCCTATGCCAAGGCATCGGGCGAAACGGTCGTTGCACTGCTGCGCCGCAACCTCCGGCCCCGCGACATCGTGACCCGAAAC
>JAFAHP010000558.1 GCA_019237175.1 Alphaproteobacteria bacterium | reverse complement strand
TGCGGCGCACCGCACTCGCCGATTTCGAGCTCGGCGGCAAGACGATCCGCAAGGGTGACAAGGTCGCTATGTGGTTTGTCTCGGGCAACCGCGACGAGGAAGCGATCCAGGACCCCCACGACCTGATCGTCGACCGGGCGCGGGCGCGCGAGCACATCTCGTTCGGGTTCGGCGTGCATCGCTGCGTCGGCAACCGCTTGGCTGAGCTGCAGCTGCGCATCCTGTGGGAGGAGATCCTGAAGCGCGATCTCGTCATCGAGGTGATGGACAAGCCAAAATATCTGCGCTCGAACCTTATCCACGGGGTTCGCGAGCTGCCGGTGCAGATCCACTGAACCGGTGCCACCCGTCCCCTCCCTCCCCTGCACGTGGGGAAGCAAGGGAGGGGCCGGGCGATGCGACGAGTAGGGTTTACTTCGCCCGTCTTTGCCGCGCCGCACCCTTGGTCGTCGCCGCTCGGCAACGCTCTTCCAACCCTACGTCGCTTCTCGTTCGTCTGGGTCTGCGATAGGGTCGCCCATTTTACGATAACCAGCAATGCCGGAGATCCCACCTGGTGCGTGTACCTGACCGCTTGGCAAGATCCGGTTGCCAGGGGTGGTTCGGCCTCTCACTGCAGCCTTTCCGGCCATCGCTGGGCGCTGTGCAATATCGTGATGATCTGAACGACGTCACCTTTGACACGATAGGGTACGATATACGGTGTCGGGGAAATGACGAGCTCGCGTGTGTCCGCCACGCGACCCGGTCGGTCAAGGCCGGGAGTTTCCGCTAAACGCGTCACCGCCGCCCGAATTCGTTCGACCATGCGGCTCGCCGCAGGCGGGTTGTCTGCGGCAATGCGTTCGCGAATGTCTTCGAGTCTGCGGAAATAGCGGGGAGCATATTCGAGGCGTCGACGCGTCACCGCGGTTGCAAGAGCCGGCTGTACCGCTCCGCAGCCTCTTCCTCGGACAAGCCCTTCCCCAAATCGAGTTCGTCGAGCCCCGCCGTGATCTCGCCGATGTGCCACTCGTTGAGCTCGACATAAGCGGCGATCGCTTCGGCCGCCAGAAAAGACTTGGAGCGCCTGGTGCTGCGCGCCAACGCCTCTAGCTTTGCCCGCAACGCGGCGTCGATCCTTGTCGTTATGACCGTCGTCTCGGATGCGCCCATGCCGCGATCGTGATCTGCTGCACCCTTCGCATGTATACAAACGCATCTTCCAAGTCAATCTGTCTCCACCCGCCCGTACTACGCAGCCAGTCTTTGCCGCGCTGCGCCTCTGATCATCGCTGCGCCCTTCTCGGCGATCATGATCGTCGGCGCATTGGTGTTGGTCGAGGTGACCGCAGGCATCACCGAGGCGTCGATGACCCGCAACCCTTCGAGCCCGTGCACCCGCAGCTCGTCGTCGACGACGCTCATCGCATGGCTCCCCATCATGCAGGTGCAGCTAGCGTGATAGCAGGTGCCGCCCATGCGCCGCGCGTAATCGAGCAACTCGTCGTCGCTCTGAATTTGCACGCCGGGCAGCGTCTCTTCCCGCACGAACGGCGTGAGCGCGGGTGCGGCGAAAATGCGCCGCGCCAGCCGCAAGCCGCCGACGATCGCGCGCCGGTCGCTTTCCTCCGACAGATAGCGCGGGTTGATCGCCGGCATGTCGCCCGGCCGGTTCGACCTGGCCTCGACATAGCCACGCGATAATGGCCGCATTTGCCAGGCGCCGGCGCTGAGGCCCGGCGTCTCCTCGAGTTCGCCGATCACGCCGCCCTTAAAGCTGCCCGGCGCAAACGTGCACTGCACATCGGGTGTCGCCGATTCCTCCAGCACCTTGACCGAGGCAGCAACGATCGACGGGCTGTAGGTCAGCATGCCCTTGCCGGTAAAGAGCCAGCGCATGACCTCGCCGGCGAGCGGCAAGCCGCGCGAAAGCTCGTTCGCGGTCCGGGCGCCAACCACCGGATACGAGACGCGCGCCGTGTAGTGATCCTGCATGTTCCTGCCGACGCCGCGCAGTTCGTGCACGACGGACACCCCGATTTTCCCGAGATGATCGGGATCGCCGACCCCGGACAATTGCAGGATGTGGGGCGAACCGATCGCTCCGGCCGCGAGGGTGACCTCGGCGCCGGCTTCGGCCCGTTCGACGGCAGCGCCCGGACCGCCGCGCGAGAACTCGACGCCGATGGCACGTTTGCCGTC
>JAFAHP010000591.1 GCA_019237175.1 Alphaproteobacteria bacterium | reverse complement strand
CTGGCGGGCGCCGGCATCCCCTGCGCGCGATGCGATGCTGACGGCACCTTCGGCCACGGCACCCGATTGCGCTGCCTGGATCGGGTCGCAACCGACCTGCTCGATCGCCACCGCCTCGGCACCGATATTCTTGAGCGCGATCGCGAGCGGTTTTTTCTTGGCGCCGCCGCTAAGGCTCAGTCTCACGGAGACGGAGACCGCGGCCGGGCCGGCAAGAGAGAGTGCGCTGTCGTCGCTCATCGCGCACTCCGCCCGGCCCGGTGCCCGGTGCGCACTGGTCCGGGGTCGAGCGCAACAAATCGGATGTCGTCCTTACCATATTGCGCGGCGAGTGCGGGCGTCAGGTTCTGTGCGGCGGCGTTGGCGGCACCCTGCGCTATCATCCAATACGAGGGCTTCGTCCCGTCATTGCCGATCAGGTTGACGATGCGCAGGTCCAAAGTCCTTCACGCCAAGAGTTTGGTGATCGGACCGCAGCGAATAGCGGTGGAGACGCGCGTGTCAACCGGCTGCTGGCTGGTGTGGCCTGGGACGGCGCCGCCAATCAGCGGGTCATTCCACCGGACCGGGGCGCCCAATGGTCGCGCGGCCGGCATCGTGTCGAAGTGAACGACCGCGTGGTCTGCCGTTGACCCGAGGGGGCGCGGCGCGAACGCAGCCGGGGAGTTCGATCACGGGCCGCTTGACGACCGCAGCTGCGCGTGACGAGACCTTACCGTCCGGGCCGGGAAGCGGGTCAGTCGATCCCGGAGTGTCCTAGCCGCTCGCTTCCAACTTGACCTTTACTGTTTCGATCATGGGCCTCACGAGGCGGTGATATTCGGCACGAGAAGAACGGTCTATCCACATGTAGTCAAGAATATCCGCGCTGAAATTTGGATATCTTTCCTTGAAACATCTGACCGCTTTATAAGTCCCGTTGTGCCGCGCCAAACCCGCTGCTGCGATTAACGCCAAATTTGCCGATCCATACCCAGGATTGATTGCCATAGAACGCGTCAGGTCCTTGATCGCCTCGTGATAGTTCGAGAAAAGCGTGTTGGCAAAACCCCTGAAGTAAAGCGCGGCTGCCAACCGGCGTTGACTGCCCTCGGCCTCGGCAAGCTCGACGGCTTCGCTGAGGCCGGATAGGATATGGTCAGCTCTCGGAGAGATAAAGATTTTGTTGAAATGTAAAAAATAGTGACCGGCGGAATATACAGGGTCCACAGCTATACTTTTATTTAGATACCTCTCTGCAAGATTTGATTGCCCGATCGCACAATAAATTTGACCGCATACAAGCGCTTTCGCTCTCGAATCTACGACATTATGGGGCCTGATCGGCCCTTCTAGCAGGGCCAATGCTTTAGAAGCGGCGCTCTTGGCGAGAGACACGTCGTTGTGCCACCACGGCTGGGAAGCGATATATTGGTATACCCGGGCAGAACCCAACCGCGCCCTCGCGTTTTGAGGGTCGACCTTCAAAACCGAGCGAAACCAGAACAACGCTTCGGTCGAGTTGTGAAGGGTCCAACTGCTCTCCAAAGCTGTATTGGCGAGAGACAAGCACCGGGAGATGATAGTATCTTTCGCGTTATTCATACTATCAGCGCCGAATCATTTAGTGTCTGCCGCCGCTTCAAATCCAGATATAATAATGCCGTCTTCGCTCTCTATGTAATTGTATAACAAGCTTCGCTGGATAGACGCAGTCGGTTCAGCCGTAGAGCCGCTGTGTTCGGGACTTTTGCGACGCTGCCGCTCTTCGCAAGCTGCCACAATTAGCCGTTCATAGATCTCGAAGCGCTCTTGCGGGGTTCGGCCCGTTACCATGGCGGCGCGCGCAGCTTCAGCCGTGACCCGTGTACCCCACAGCCATTCAGGTTCGAAAGCGGGATCGGAGATGTCAGCGGGCATTGGGCGTCAGACTGGCTCGTTTTAGGCGCGCGCAAGATCGGCTGTGAGAGATCGAACCTCTGGTTCGCCAACTCGGTATATATCATGTCCGATCGGCCTCAGTCGAGCAAGCGCGCTCTCCCCCAGCACTTGGGACCGTGCGCGGTTGCCGGTCTAACGGCCCTTTTCGGCGCGGTGCTGTCGACACGCAGAGGGGAGTTGCCGCTAAGCCGTCGCCCAGAGGGCGGCAAAATCGGCCGCATGCCGGAGTATCGCCACAACTCCAGTTGTGCGGTGGGCGGAATGCCGCAAGGCTCAATTTCGCCGCGCAGAGAGCCTGATTTTTACGCAGAATGCGGGCGTTCAACGCAGGGATGTGCTAGCCTTGCGCGTCCGGGGCAGCGCAGGTTCGGGGGTCAGCGATGGGGCGCCTGTTCGCAATCATCACCGCAGCGATGGTGCTTTTGTCGGCCGGCCGTGCGCCCGCCGACACCGTGAAGGTCGGCCTCCTCGCCGATTTTACCGGCGCCTTCGCGACCTGGGGCCCCCAGTTCCAGGGGGGTGTGGAGGCTTACCAGGGGCTGTACGGCAAAACCGTCAAGGGGCCAGACGGCAAACCGCTCGAAATCCTGTTCGTCTACCGCGACACCGCAAGCCAGGGTCCCGACAAGGCCAGGCAGTTGGCCGAGGAACTGGTACTGCACGACCACGTCAAGTTCCTATGCGGTCTCGACTTGTCGCCGCATGCGATGGCGCTGGCGGACATCTCGAAAGAGGCCAAGGTGCCGGTCGTCATCATGAATGCGGCCACCTCCTCGATCACCCGCATGTCGCCTTATTTTGTGCGCGTCAGCCAGACCGTGCCGCAGGACGTGGCACCCCTCGGCCC
>JAFAHP010000207.1 GCA_019237175.1 Alphaproteobacteria bacterium | reverse complement strand
ACAACCTGCGCGAGTCCGCAATAATGCACATTCAGATGATGTGGTTTCTCATGAATAGATCAGGCTAGACCGGAGGACCGGTCCAGCCCGTCGGGAGCTACCCAAATCACCCTGCGCTTCCAGCACCTGGGTGGGACGCGCGCCTCGGCGGGTTGGCCGCGACGGCAGTCCAGTGGGCAGCCGCGCCGAGAGCGCCAGTACAGGGAACGACCCATGTCGCGGTGGCCCGCCTACAGCGAAAGGAAAGATGCTGACCGACGACGTCCGATGGTCGACCGGCATCGACTGGGCGATCCCGGCGGGGGTGCGCAAGGCCTGATAGTCTCGCCCGGCGCGGAGGCTCCGCGGCACTCGGCGAGCAGCGTGGCGAGGACGATCCTTCCGACGGCCCCGGGGTTACCGCCCCGCAAACATGCTTGTTCATTGGTGGGGAGTACCACCCTTGACCCTTCCGCGCGAACGGGGAGGGGGCTAGGCCTTGGGCAATTCAGCAGTTAGGTCCCGCTCGTTTATCAACACGAGCAAATTGTCTACCTCAGTTCCATTGCTGGCGAACGGCAACAGCAACCGCGCATAAGCGTAACTGGCGCCCCTCTGGGTGAGACGGATCAGGTGATAGGCCGGAACGCCACCTTGCACGGTACTCCAGTAATCCTCGATAGCGTTATCGCGCATCAGACTGGACGGCATGTCCCTGAGTCGTCGGCCGGTTCCGCCGAAGTGATAAGAGTTAATGGGCGCCCAGTGGCGAAACCAATACCCGGTCGCCTGCGTGTTGGATGTGTCCACAATATGCGCACGGCCGCCGACAGGGTTCAGCCCGCGGGGGAAAGCGCCCGACGCGAGCGGCGGCAACAAGGAGCGCTTTCGACCACCTTCCCAGTTGGCCAACTCTTCGGCCATCCAGGCATCTTCTGCGGAGATCGCAGCGAGTGGGCGGCGGATGCGAATTGAAAAATCGCGGTCGTCAAAGCGCAGGGCAATGCCGTCGCGGCGTCGGAAGGAAACCAGCCGGCCCATCACCGACGTCTGTCGCCGCTTCACCGTCCGATAGTGGACCTGCTCTCCGGGCATGCTCAGCGATCGTCCGTTTTCCGCGAGAATGATCTCGACACGCTTCAGCGCCTCTCGCGGCGTTGGGAATAATTCATAGCGGCTGGCGGAGCGATCTGCCGCAAGGCACGCCAGCACCACCCGCCCCGGCGCGAACGCGGCAATGTGATAAAATGCTGCAAATGCCGCTAGGTGGGAAACTGTTGGTGGCGCAAGGATCACGAGAAGGGCGCCCCTGAGCGGGCGGAGGCGGACGAATCCGAGATCGCGGACCGCGGTGTCCAGCAGAGCTTCGCCGCCGCAGGCAAGGCCCAACTGCCCCGCGAGATAGACCGAATCAGCCAACACAAGCTGCCCGGCATCATCGAATAACAGATCCGACCGGTTGCTCTGCATCACGATCTCGCGTTTTGGCGATTGTTGGTTTCCTGGCTCGAAAAACGCCGTTGCCGTCAAAAAAGCGCAATGATGCTCGCAAAATTAACCTAGTTTGCGCACCGCACGTCGTCAAAAACGGGTCCAAAAACCCTTGCAAAATAGGCTGACCAGCCAGTACCCAAACCTAATCGACGCGAAACCTCCATTACGGAATCAACCGCGACCGGGTTGAAACGCGCTTGGCGCAAACTCCCCAAGCCTGCGTCCGGCAAGTTTCTTGCCCAAAGCCGGTGGTCATGATCACCCGCGGAAACTCGGTGAGTAGCCTTTCCGCGGGTATTCCTCCCAGTATTGGCGAAAGCCGGAAGCTGTCGCCTCGTGGTGCGGATGCGCCCGCAACTTAGCGACATCGATATCGACGCCCAACCCGGGGGCCGTCGGCAAGTCGATCCAGCCCTGCTGAACGATCAACGGGACGGTTGCTATGTCCCGGCACAGATCCTGAAAATTGACAAAATATTCGGCGATACGGAAATTTGGGATCACCGCCGACAGATGCACGGTAGCGGCTAGTCCGACCACGGTGCTGTTGTAGTTATGCGGGGCCAAGACCACCGCCTGAGGCTGCGCCATTGCGGCGATGTCGAGCATCGCGGAAATCCCGCCGACCACACAGATGTCGGGGTTCAAGATGTCAGCCGCGCGCTTAGCGAGGCACTCGAAAAACGCTTCCTTGGTATAAAGTGCCTCGCCGGTCACGATCGGGATCGGCACCGCCCGCCGCACTTCGGCGACGAGGTCGATATTTTCGGCGAGGCACGGCTCCTCATACCAATCGACGCCAAACTCGGCGAGCCGGCGCCCGATGCGGATCGCATGTGCGGGTGCGAAACGCCGGTGCGCCTCGATCAGTAATTCGAACTCGGGTCCCATCGCTTCGCGCATCGCCCGGACATAATCGATCGCGAAATCCTCGTCGCGGCGATCGACAAAATTCCGCCACGGGCCGGGAAACGGGTCGAACTTGGCGGCGGTAAAGCCCATCGCTTTGACCTTCAACCCGCATTCGACGCGCTCGTCGATCGTGGCGCCACGCGACCACCCGTTGGCATAGATGCGCACACGTTCGCGCGAGGCGCCACCGATCAGATTATAGACCGGCAACCCGGCAAATTTCCCAACAATGTCCCACGACGCAATCTCGATGGCGCTCCAGGCCGCAAACAAATCGGGTGAGCCGCGTTTGATCGCGAAATCCTCAAAGATGATCTGCCCGGTATGACGAATATTGAAGACGCTGCGCCCGGTCAGATGCGGGGTCATGGTGCGGATGCATTCAGCAACCACCGTCTCCTTTCCGTGAGTGACATAGGCCTCCCCCCAGCCATAGTGGCCGTCATCGGTTTCGACGCGGCAAAACAACAGGTCTTTCGAGCTGCCGGTGCCAAGGATAAAGGTTTCGATGCGGGCGATTTTCATTGGCGTGCCCTTTTGCAGATCGCCGAGGAGATGGCTGACGGTGGTGCCGATCACGGCAGCGTAGCATTGGGTGTTGCGGCGGCGCCATAGCGGGTGCTGCCGGATGCGACCAAACCGCCCGTCCGGGAACCGCCGATCGATCGGTGTGTTTGGTTCAGCGTGGGCGCGCCGTTTAACGGAGCCTTTTGATGGCGGAAGAAGCCCAGTCTTTGCGGGATGAGCTCGGAGCTGCGGTCGGCGAGCATGAAGAAACTCGCCGAGATTTCTTGAATCTGGTGGCCGGCGCGCTCGGTGCGGTTGCAGTCGTTGCCACCGGATATGCGATCGTCGACACGATGAACCCGGCTGCCGATGTCATCGCTGCCGGCGGTCCGGTCGACGTCGATTTGAGCAAAGTGGCACCGGGCCAGCAGGTCGTTGTTCTGTGGCGCGGCAGACCGGTCTTTATCGTCGATCGCACTCCGGCCCTGCTGAAAGAATTGCAGGATCCGAAATTGACCACTCAGCTCGGCGATCCGCATTCCGCTGTCGAACAGCAGCCACCCTATGCCAAAAACTGGCACCGTTCCGTCAACCCCCAATATGCGGTCCTGGTCGGAGTGTGCACCCATTTGGGGTGCATTCCGCTGTTTTATCCAAAGCCTGACCCGGCCAATCCCGCGCCCAATTGGCTCGGCGGTTATTTCTGTCCTTGTCACGGCTCGAAATACGATTTGGCTGGACGCGTCTTTGCGGGCGTGCCGGCGCCCTATAACCTGCCGGTTCCGCCTTACCATTTTCCGGATAAAAAGACGCTTCGTATTGGCGAAGACCCGCCCGGTCAGACCTGGGATTTCGGTTCGATCGTCCAGATCTGATACCATCATACTGGCCGCCGCTTTTCTGCCCGCTCGGTGCGTTCGTGGAGCGATCTCAGCTCCCGATGCCGTGCTGTTCGTCCATTGCGCGGAAACCTTTTCGCAGTCGGTAGCGCTAGCGCCCGCGCGTCCGGCCGGTCGTGATTAATGACCTGGCGGCGATGCAGCGGGGACAGATGCTGATCGCGACGACCTCGGATTGTCGGTCGGCTCGGCGGGATCGGATGTCGCCTTTCGGTTACCCTCACTCAGGCGAGCGATCCACTGGCGCGCCATTTCGGCCTGGCGAGGCATGCCGACCTGGAGAAAAATCGCTTCGGATTGCTGGAAGCAATCCAATGCTTCCGCGCGCCTGTCTAGGAAGACGAGTGCCTGGCCCATATTGAACTCGGCGCGCGCAAGATCAACCGGAATGCGACTGAACTGGACTGCCGCACGATAGGCGGCGACCGCCTCTTCCAGCCGCTCCGCGCCCTTCCCGCGCACCCCGAGGGTTAGCAACACGTTGCCGAGGTTCGTCAGGGTCTGGGCCCATTGCCGCGGTACGCGATCGGGGGTGTATTCCTGGAGAACCGCTCGGTAAGCCGCGGCCGCCTTTTCCAAGCTCTGCGTTCCGATCTCCCGATCGCCCAAGGCCTTTAGTGCCATACCGAGATTATACTCGGTCATCGCCCAGGCGAGGGGTACCCGATCGCGAGTCCGGACCTGGAGCGCTTGGTTGAAGTGCGTGACCGCGTCAGTCAGCTGCGCCGTCCCGCTGCCCCCGCTGTCTTGCGCACCCAACGTCATCAGCGCAACGCCAAGATTATTCTCGGTCAACGCCCATTGCAGCGGTACGCGGTCGCGGGGACAGGTCTCGAGTGCCGCCTGATAGGCCACGACCGCGTCCTTGAACCGTTCCGTATTGCCCTCTCGCTCGCCGAGGGTTTTCAACGCGTTGCCAAGATTGAGCTGGGTCAGCGCCCAGTCGAGGGGCGTTTGATCGCGCGTGTATTCCGCCAGGGCGGCTCGGAAAGCCACAACAGCCCCCTCCAACTCTGCTGTGCCGCCCACTCGCTCCCCGAGCGTTTGAAGCGCAGCGCCGAGGTTGTTCTCCGTTCCCGCCCAGACCATCCATGAGACACGGCCGCGCGCATCCTCCTCGAGCGCGGCGTAATAGACCGCGCCTGGCTCGAGCGCCGCGCGGTAGGCGGCGACCGCTGCTGTCAGATGCGTCGTCTCAACTTCTCGCTCTCCGAGTCTTTCGAGCGCCGCGCCAAGATCATTTTCTGTCATCGCCCAGTCGAGCGGCGCTTGGTCGCGGACCTCGAGCGCCGCGTTATAGGTTTCCACCGCCTCCTCTAACGATGCCGTCCCGGTTTCGCCCTCCCCGAGTTTCTGCAGCGCATTGCCGAGGAGCGTCTTGGTCATCGCCCACTCGGCCGGGGCGCGCTCCCGGGTTCGGTATTGCAAAACGATGTGCCAAATCTCGATTGACTGCTTCAAGGCGGAGGGGTCGCCGCCCTCGCCGCCCTGACGATAAAGCGCGAAGGCTTCCTGTTCCCGGTATCTGGCGGTGTCATCCGGATGCCCGGAAGGAACCAGTTCGGCAGCTTGATTGAAGT
>JAFAHP010000724.1 GCA_019237175.1 Alphaproteobacteria bacterium | reverse complement strand
GAAGCTGGCAGCGCTTGGACATGTTTGAAAGAGGTACGTTCAGCGCGGCATCATGCGGATGGCGCCGTCGAGCCGCACGCTCTCGCCGTTGAAATAGCCGTTGGTAATCATCAATTCGGCGAGCGCGGCATATTCGTCGGGCCGCCCGAGGCGCTTCGGAAATGGTACCGAGGCGGCTAGCGCCGTCTTGACGCGCTCTGGCGCGCGCTGCAACAGCGGTGTGTCGAAGATGCCCGGCAGGATCGTGTTGACGCGGATGCCGTCGCCCATCAGATCGCGCGCCACCGGTAATGTGAGGCCGACCACCCCGGCCTTGGAGGCCGAATAGGCGGCCTGCCCGATCTGCCCGTCCTCGGCCGCGACCGAGGCGGTATTGATGATGACGCCGCGCTCGCCGTCCGCGAGCGGCGGCAGGGTCAGCATGCCGGCGGCGGATTTGGCAATGCAGCGGAAGGTGCCGATCAGGTTGATCTGGATGATCACTTCGAAGGCATCGAGCGGGAAATGTTTGATCTCGCCGGTTTCACGATCGCGGCTCACAGTCCTGAAGGCATTGCCGGTGCCGGCGCAATTGACCAGGATGCGCTCGTGCCCGATGAGCCCGCGCGACCGCGCAAAACCGGCGTCGACCTGGTCATCCGAGGTCACGTCGACGCGGCAGAAGGCGCCGCCGATCTCGCCAGCCACCCGTTCGCCCTGTTCGACGTTCAGGTCGAACAGCGAGACCTTCACCCCGTGAACGGCCAAACGGCGCGCCGTCGCCGCTCCCAATCCGGAAGCGCCGCCGGTCACGACCGCGGCGATCGAGGCGTCGAGCTGCATCGCGATCATTCCTTTGCTTCGATGGAACTTTATGCGGTTTAGCGATTACCCGGCCACAGCTCCGGCGGCGGAATAGGCGATACCGGTCTCCAGACCGTCCGCACCTCATTCTGCGGCATCCCTGTTGTCGGGGCCGAACACGTTGTAGGTGCGCTGCTGGTAGCGGACCATGTATTCCGTATAGTAGGTGGTCGGGTACTTTGGCGGCCTGTCCGGCCCGAAGCAGCTCGGCACGGCAGCCACCGGCCAATCGATATTGGCATCGCAGAAGAAGGCGAGGGCGTAGCGCTCGCCTTCTGAGCGGTTGACCGCGCGATGGGGGGTGGCGAGGAAATAATCGTTGGTCCAGCGTTGCAGCAACTGGCCCCCGTTTACGACAAAGGCGCCGGGAATGGCCGGCGCATCGATCCATGTGCCGCGTTGCGTGCGGATCGACAGACCCGGGACGTCATTGGGGGCAAGCAGCGTGAGGAAACTGGTGTCGGTATGCGGGGCAATCCCGAACTCGTCGTCCGCCAGGTCGGTCTGGTAGGGATAGTGCGTCATCCTCAGCTTGTACTGTGGCTCGCCGAAGGGTTGGTCGAAATATTCCAAGGGAAGACGCAACGCTTTAGCGTAGAGCCGAACCAGTTTGCGCACCAACTGCTCCATCGTCTCGCAATAAGCGACGATCACCTCGCGGAAGCCCGGCAGACCGGTTGGCCAGCGGTTGGCGCTGCGGAAGCGGCGATCCGCCAGTACGTCGGGATGGTCGCCCGGGAGGTCCCGCGCCACAAAGAACGCCTCATTGATATTCGGCTTGATGACGGTTTCTACGGTCGAGGTGCGCAGCGTGTCGCCCTTGATCGGCAGATAGCCGACATTATGCTTGTCGAGCTTGACCTCCAGCTTCTTTTGCAATGGCAGAGCATGAAAACGCGCGGCCTGACGGAAGACCGCATCGATCTGGTCGGAAGGCACGCCGTGATTGACGATAAAGTAAAAGCCGATCTCGGTCAGTGCGAAGTGAAGTTCCTCAGCGGCGCGGTCGATAGCACCAGGAACGCCGGCGAGGTAGGGGCCCAGATCGATGACGGGAATGATCTCTTTATTGGCCATCCGACACTCCTGCTGCCGCGTCTTCAGGTTAATTGAAAAAGCGGGCAGGGCGGAATGGGGCAAGCTCGGACCTTTGCCGTCCGCCGATGATCTCGTCAGCTACCACCGCGCCGAGGAACGGCGACATCGTCACGCCGCTATGGGTGACGGCGATGTAGTAGCCGGACGTCCGCGGCATCGGTCCGACGGCAGAGAAATGGTCGCCGGGGATCGGCCGGATGGCGATGCGGACCGCCTCCGGTTCGACCTCGCCGATCGAGGGCAGCAGCTGCCGGGCGCGCCGCACCAAGTCGCGCGCCTCCGGCATCGACGGGCTGAGCCTCGCCTCGAAGCTCAATGCCGCGTCGGTCGGGTTCCAATGCAGCATCAGGCGCCCCGCGCCATCGGGGCGCGCGTCGATGACGTTAGTGCGGACCACACGGCTCAAGCTCGCGGCAACAGGGGGCGTGAAAAACAGAAAGCCCACGGTCGGTGCGAGCGGCAAGTGCAGACCGGCATCCCGGGTTGCCTCATTGGTCCAGCGACCGGCACAGTTCACGACGATGTCGGCTTCGTGTTGGGTCCCGTCGGCGACGCGCGCACCCGTCACCCGCTCGCCGGCCATGATCAGGTCGACGACCCGGGCGCCGCAGACGACTTTCGCCCCATACCGGCGCTGCGCCGCGGACAGCATCGCATGCGCGTAGACCACCGGATCGAGCCAACCCTCTTCCGGGAAAAACGCCACCGGCGCGTCACCGATCGTCGCCGGGTCGATGTCCGGCTCCAGTTCCTCGACCTGGTGCCGTGTGATCCACTCGGCCGCATAGCCCCATGACCGCAGCTGCTCGATGTTTTCGGCCTGCGCTCTGCGATCGGGTTCGGCTGCCCATTCCAGACTGCCGCCGTCGTGCCGCCACGGTGTCGCGCCGAACTCGTCGGCCAGTGCTGAATGCGCCTTCATGCCCGCAATATTCAGATCGTGATAAGTTTTTGGCGGTTTCTTGTTGGCGTTGGTCCAGGCGAAGCTAATGCCGGACGTGCCGCCGCCGATACGCGTCGCTTCCAGCACTGTGACAGCGGCACCCGCCTGAGCCAACCGATACGCAACCGAGGCGCCCATCACACCGGCACCGATCACGATCGTCTTAATCATTTGCCTGCCCTGTGGATCGAGATGGATTGTGGCATGGGACTATTGGGGCCTCTTCTAGGGACGTTGGCAAGAGGTCCTGAGAGCGGGGGCCGGTCCGACCTCCCGCTCTGCTCGGCTTCCTCTTTTTGATAGGCTACGGTATTCACGGATCTTATAGCCGGACACCGCCTTTATCGTTCCCTCGCCGCCCCCGGGGGCGGAGAGGGAAAGATAAAGGCGGTGTACGGCTGTAAGATCCCCCGCCCTCAGGACCTCTTGCCAACGCCCCTAGAAGAGGCCCCAATAGTCCCATGCGACAATCCATCTCGATCCACAGGGCAGGCAAATGATTAAGGCGAT
>JAFAHP010000587.1 GCA_019237175.1 Alphaproteobacteria bacterium | reverse complement strand
GCGGGAGGGTCAGGCATTGCTCGAAGCGGCGCTGCCATCGGCCGAGCGGGACGATGCGTCTGCGATTCGCGCGGTCTTGCGTGACCTCGATCGCGGCGACGATGCTGCGAGGCTCGACCTATTGCTGTCCGCCGCGGTCCGCGAAATCATGGCGCGCGCTTTGCCGCGCCCAGATCCGACGCGCTGCCCGCGCGAGTTCGAGGTCGTCGTCGACCGCAGGGCGGCGCGTTTTTCGTCGTGGTACGAAATGTTTCCGCGCAGCCAGGGACGCCTGCCGGGTAGGAGCGCGAGCTTTGACGATTGTATCGCCCGTCTACCAGAGATCGCCGCACTCGGTTTTGATGTCGTTTACCTGCCGCCGATCCACCCAATCGGCCGCGTCAATCGCAAAGGCAAAAACAACGACCCGCACGCGATGCCAGGCGATCCGGGCAGTCCTTACGCGATCGGGTCGGCCGAAGGCGGACATTGCGCAATCGAGCCGGGGCTCGGCACGCTCGCCGATTTTCGCGGCTTTGTGAGCGCGGCGAGGGCCAGTGGGATCGAGGTGGCGCTCGATTTCGCGATACAGTGCGCGCCCGATCACCCTTGGGTGCGCGAACATCCGCAATGGTTTCGCTTCCGCCCCGACGGCTCGCTCAAATATGCCGAGAACCCGCCGAAGAAATACGAAGATATCGTCAACGTCGATTTCGAGACGGCGGACCGCGACGGGCTGTGGTCGGCGCTGCGCGACATCGTGCTGTTCTGGACAGGCGAGGGTGTGCGCATCTTTCGCGTCGACAATCCGCACACCAAGCCCTTGCCGTTTTGGGAGTGGCTGATCCACGAAGTCAAAACGCGCTGCCCCGAGGCGATTTTTCTGTCCGAGGCCTTTACCCGGCCAAAAATGATGCGAGCCTTGGCAAAGGCCGGGTTCAGCCAGTCCTATACCTATTTTACTTGGCGTAATACCAAGGAGGAATTGACCGAATACCTAACCGAATTGATGCAATTTCCAGTGAGGGAATATTTTCGGTCGAACTTTTTCACCAACACCCCGGATATTCTGCCAGTTTTTCTGCAGGAAGGCGGGCGCCCTGCCTTTCGCATTCGCCTGGTACTGGCGGCGACGTTGTCGCCCGCCTACGGCATCTACAACGGCTTCGAGCTGTGCGAGAACACGCCGATTCCCGGGCGCGAAGAATATCTCAATTCTGAAAAATACGAATACAAAGTGTGGGATTGGGACCGGCCGGGCAATATCAAGGACGACATCCGCATCCTCAACCGTTGGCGCCGCGGTAATCCGGCTTTGCAGGAATTCCTGAATCTGCAGTTTCTCCGGTGCGATGCGCCGGAGATCCTGGCCTACGCCAAAATCGCGGGAGGCCGCGGCAATGCGGTTATTGTCGTGGTCAACCTCGACCCCGATGCCGCGCACGAAGGCGAGGTCGAATTGCCCTTGGCTGCACTCGGTCTTCCGGCCGATGAAGAATTCAGGTTAGAAGAAGCCTTCACTGGCGTCGTGTCGAGTTTTCGCGGCGCCCGCCAGCGCTTTCGGCTCGATCCCCAAACTAACCCGTCACTGGTTTTCCGTTTGCTTCCATCTGCATGAACCCACCCGACGACGCCCCGCCGCTCGCGCTTGCCGGCGCAGCGGAACGGCCGCAGGTCTTGGACCCGCTGTGGTACAAGGACGCCATTATCTATCAGTTGCATGTTAAAGCGTTCTTCGACGCTGACGATGACGGCATCGGCGACTTCGAAGGCCTGACCCGCAAGCTTGATTATCTTCAGGACCTGGGCGTCACCGTATTGTGGTTGTTGCCGTTTTATCCATCGCCGTTGCGCGACGACGGCTACGACATCGCCGAGTATAGAAACATCAACCCGGCTTACGGGCGGATGCACGAATTCAGGGTATTCATCCGCGAGGCGCACCGGCGCAATCTTCGCGTGATTACCGAACTCGTCATCAATCACACTTCGGACCAGCATCCGTGGTTTCAGCGCGCCCGCCAGGCAAAGCCCGGTTCGCCGAGACGCGATTTCTACGTGTGGAGCGACACCGACCAGAAATTTCCCGAAACCCGGATCATTTTCGTCGACACCGAAAAATCGAACTGGACGTGGGATCCGGTAGCCAAAGCTTATTATTGGCACCGGTTTTATTCGCACCAGCCGGATTTGAATTTCGATAATCCGCGGGTGTTCCATGCCATCACCGAAGTTATGAAATTCTGGCTCGATCTCGGGGTCGACGGCTTGCGGCTCGACGCGGTGCCCTATCTGATCGAGCGCGAGGGAACCATCAACGAAAACCTCCCCGAAACCCATGAGATCCTGCGGCGCCTGCGCCGCGAGCTCGACCGGCGCTATGGCGACCGCATGCTGCTCGCCGAGGCCAATCAATGGCCGGAAGACGTACTTCACTATTTCGGCATGGGCGACGAATGTCATATGGCGTTTCATTTTCCGCTGATGCCGCGGATTTATATGGCGGTCTCGACCGAGGACCGCCATCCGATCACGGACATTATGCGACAAACGCCTGATATTCCGACGGCGTGTCAATGGGCGATATTTCTGCGCAATCACGACGAGCTGACTCTGGAGATGGTCACCGATCGCGAGCGCGATTATTTGTGGAACTATTATGCCGCGGATCGGCGCGCCCGCATCAATCTCGGGATCCGACGGCGGTTGGCGCCGTTGATGGAGAATGACCGCCGGCGGATCGAACTTTTGAACGGGCTGTTGATGTCAATGCCGGGAACGCCGGTGATCTATTACGGCGACGAGATCGGCATGGGCGACAACGTCTTCTTGCGCGACCGTGACGGCGTTCGCACGCCGATGCAGTGGACCTTCGACCGTAATGGCGGATTCTCGCGCGCCGACCCCGAGCGGCTGTATTTACCGCCGATCATGGATGCGGTCTACGGCTTCGAAGCGGTCAATGTCGAGGCGCAGAGCCGCTCGCCATCATCATTGTTGAACTGGACCAAGCGGCTGATCGCCGCGCGGCGCGCGCGGCGCGCCTTTGGCCGCGGCAGTCTGCGGTTTCTCTTTCCATCCAACCGCAAGGTCATCGCTTATTTGCGCAGCTACGAGGACGAAATCATCCTGTGCGTTGCCAATCTGTCGCGCTCGCCGCAGGCGGTCGAACTCGATCTGTCGGATTTTCGCGGCCGCCAGCCGGTCGAATTGCTGGGGCGCAGCGTGTTCCCAACGATTGGCGAGTTGCCCTACCTGCTGACATTGCAGCCGCACAGCTTTTTTTGGTTCGATTTGCAGCCGACCCCGCAGGAGACGGCGATTTCGCAGGCCCCACCGGAATTCGTAACCCTGGTCATGCCGCGCGGGTGGCCCGATCTGTTTGAGCCGCACAATTTGCAGCAACTCGAACGCGACATCATTCCCTCTTTTCTGCCGCGCCAGCGCTGGTTTGGCGCCAAGGATCAGCGCATCGAACGCGCTGTGGTGCGGGCGCACGGTGAACTCGCGCGCCCGCAGCCGGCCGGCGCGCCGACCGAAACCTACCTCACGACCGTGGTAGAGACATATCTGCGGGGCGGTGGACATCACCTCCATTTCTTGCCGTACGGGACGATCTGGTTGTCGGCGGACAGCGAGGTGCGCCAAGGGATGACCCCGGTGACACTCGCTGAATTGCGCCAGTTCCGGCGCGAAGGTGCGCTAGTCGATGCGCTGTCACAGGACGGCTTCGCTCTGGCCATCATGGACGCGATCGCGCGCGAGGCGCGGCTGCCGCTCGACCATGGCGAGATCCGCTGCGCCAAGACATCGTTCTATGAGCAAGCTTCTCCGCCCGAACGGCTAACGGTTCGCCGCACCGGCGTCGAACAGTCAAACAGTTCGGTCTTTTTTGATGAGTACGGAATGCTCAAGCTCTACCGGCGGCTTGAGCCAGGGCGTCACCCCGAAATCGAAATGGCGCGATTTCTGGTCGAGCGGGCGGGCTTTGCCAACACGCCACCGCCGTTGTCGACGATCGAGCTCATGCTCGACGGCGAGGGCGAAAAGCAGCCGATCGCGCTCGGCATCTTGTTCGGCTTTATCCGAAACCAGGGAGACGGTTGGACGCAGGCGCTCAATTATCTGACCCGTTATCTCGACGACGCGCTGGTTGTCACCGGCGAACGGTCCTCGGAGCTGCCGGACCCCGATCTGTTCTTTCTTGCCCTGGCGCGTCAAATAGGCATCCGCACCGCCGAGATGCACCGGGCATTGGCGGAGCAGGCGGGCGACGATCCAGATTTCCGGCCGGAACCGATCACACACGAGGACATTGTTGGCTGGCGCGAGGCGCTTGAGGCCGAAACCGCCGCGATGCTCAACCGATTAGAAGGCGCCCGCCGGCACCTTTCGGAACGCGCGGGCGAACAGGCAAGACGCCTGTTGGCGGCGCGCGACGAGTTGTGGACCCTGATTTGCACGCTGCTTCCAGACGAAATCGTGGCACAGAAGACGCGCTACCACGGCGACTACCATTTGGGGCAGACGATCGTCGTGCAGAACGATTTCTACATCATCGATTTCGAGGGCGAGCCGCTGCGGCCGTTGGCCGAACGCCGAATCAAAAGTTCACCATTGCGCGATGTGGCGGGAATGATCCGCTCGTTCGACTACGCCGCCGCCGCCGCGGTCCGGCAGTTGGCCGAGACCCGTGCTCAAGCCGAACCCCGCATGGCCGAACTCGCCGAAGCTTGGCGTCAACGGGCGGTCGATGGGTTTCGCGCCGCCTATCGCAAAGCCATGCGCGGTTGCCCGACTTATCCGGCGAGCAAAAAGCAGGCCCGTGATCTGAGCGCGTTCTTCATTCTCGAAAAAGCGGTGTACGAAGTTTCTTACGAGTTAGCGAACCGCCCGTCGTGGGTCGACATCCCCTTACAGGGAATTTTGGCGATTTTGAACAAAAGAAAGGCGGTGGCGGGTGGCGAGGCGGACTGACCCGCGGGATTCCAGAACGACGCGCGCCGAAGCGCTGACAGAAGCGCGGCCCGGGCGCATTGAGTCCCCCGGCGACCTGCTGCCCGCGGGCGCCGGGCGCGCTGTGCCGCCGGCTCGCCCGACTCCTGCTTTCGACTGGGAAATCATCGCGGCCGTCGAGGCGCGGCACGGCGCCCCGTTCGCGTTCCTGGGTATGCACGAAACCGCTGACGGTCTGTGCGTGCGCGCGATGCTTCCGCGAGCGCGGCAACTGTCGGTCATCGACAGCGGCACTGGCGAGGTCGCAGCCGAGGCAGTGCGGCTCCACCCCGACGGGCTGTTTGCGGCCGAAATGCCGAGCCGCGAGCCGTTTCGCTATCGGTTGCGTATTGTCTATGACGGTGTTTCTCGCGAAGTCGAAGATATCTACCGTTTCTCGCCGGTGCTCGGCGAACTCGACCTTTATCTGCTCGCCGAGGGCAACCATTACGTGAGTTACCAAAAGCTCGGGGCGCACCCGATCGTGCATGAAGGCGTCGAGGGGGTCGCCTTTGCGGTATGGGCGCCCAATGCCCGCGCGGTCAGCGTTGTCGGCGATTTCAACGCTTGGGATGGCCGGCAGATGCCGATGCGCCATCGGGGTTCCACTGGGATCTGGGAATTGTTCATACCGGAATTACGCCCGGGGCGCCTTTACAAATACCAGATCCACAGCTCCGAAGGTCAGCTGTTGCCGCTGAAGGCGGACCCGTATGCCGAACAAGCCGAAATCCCGCCAAAGACCGCTTCGATCGTCGCGGATTTATCGGCCCATGTTTGGGGTGATGGCGCGTGGATGGCCGGGCGCTGGCGCGCCAATGACCGCGAGTCGCCGATCTCGATCTACGAGATCCATCTTGGCTCTTGGCGGCGCCGCGCCTTTGAAGACAATCGGTATTTGACCTATCGCGAGCTTGCCTCCGAACTCGTCCCCTACGTCGCCGATATGGGCTTTACCCATGTCGAACTGATGCCAATCGCGGAATATCCCTTCGACGGCTCCTGGGGCTATCAGCCGATCTCGCTGTTTGCGCCAACAAGCCGGTGCGGGCCGCCCGATGATTTCCGCGCCCTTGTGGACGCCTGCCACCAAGCGGGCGTCGGTGTCCTGCTCGACTGGGTACCGGGTCATTTCCCGGCTGACCCGCACGGGCTCGGGCGCTTCGACGGCACTGCGCTCTACGAGCACGCCGACCCGCGTCAGGGTTTTCATCGCGACTGGAACACCTTGATTTATAATTACGGGCGCCGGGAAGTCGCCAATTTTCTGTTGTCCAGCGCGCTCTACTGGCTGCGCGAATTTCATATTGACGGCATTCGCGTCGACGCCGTCGCCTCAATGCTCTACCTCGATTATTCTCGCCCTCAAGGCGAATGGATCCCGAATGCTTATGGAGGGCGCGAAAACCTCGAAGCGATCGCGTTTTTGCGCCGTGTCAATGAGCTGGTGTTTGGGGAGGAGAACGGCGCCACCTCGATCGCGGAAGAGTCAACAGCCTGGCCGATGGTGTCGCGCCCGACTTACGTCGGCGGCCTCGGTTTTGGCTATAAATGGAATATGGGGTGGATGCACGACACGATCCGCTATATGTCCACCGATCCGATCTTCCGCAAATATCGCCATAACGATCTGAGTTTCGGGCTCCTCTACGCCTTCCACGAAAACTTTGTCCTGCCGTTGAGCCATGACGAGGTGGTGCATGGCAAGGGATCGCTGCTCGGCAAGATGCCAGGCGACCGCTGGCAGCGGTTCGCCAATTTGCGCGCCTATTACGGTTTTATGTGGACGCATCCAGGTAAGAAATTGCTGTTCATGGGCAACGAATTCGGCCAGGAACGTGAATGGAACCACGATATCGGCCTCGACTGGCACCTGCTTGATGATCCATTTCATGACGGGCTGCGCCGACTGGTGCGAGACCTCAATAGCCTCTATCGCGACACTCCGGCACTGCATCGGCTCGATTGCGATCCCGACGGGTTCCAATGGATCGATGTTGCCAATGCCGAACAAAGCGTCGTCTCATATCTGCGCCGCGGCCGCGGCCCGCACGAATTGGCGGTCGTGGTCTGCAATTTCACGCCCGTACCGCGCGCGGATTACCTGATCGGTGTGCCGCGTCCCGGGCGTTATCGCGAGCGCATCAACACCGATGCCGTCGATTATAGCGGCAGCGGTATCGGCAATGCCGGTGAAGTCCGTGCCGAGCCGCATCCGATCCACGGCCATCCATATGCGCTGCGTTTGTCGCTGCCGCCGCTCGGCACGCTGATTTTCACTGCCGATTAGCCGCAATAGGCTGTTTGATGAGGTTGATCTCCCTCGAAATGAGGTTCTACTCATCCGTTCATACAATCATTGCTGTGTGCTGAGCGAGCGATGGCTGATTTGACAAAGGTCTGGCCCGGCAAGCCATACCCACTCGGCGCGACGTGGGACGGTAAAGGGGTGAATTTTGCCCTGTTCTCGGCCCATGCCGAAAAAGTCGAGCTGTGCCTGTTCGATCGCCGCGGGCTGCGCGAAGAGGCGCGGATTCTGCTGCCCGAGTACACGGACGAGGTATGGCACGCCTATCTGCCCGACGCGCGGCCCGGTTTGCTTTATGGCTTCCGGGTTTACGGGCCGTACGACCCGGCCAATGGGTATCGGTTCAACCCCAATAAGTTGATGATCGATCCCTATGCCAAATCGCTGTTTGGCCGGCTGCGTTGGTCCGATGTCGTGTTTAGCTATCGGGTTGGCAGCCCGCGCGAGGATCTGGCGCTAGATCGCCGTGACAATGCACGGTTCATTCCCAAATGTCGGGTGATCGAGCCAGCTTTTACCTGGGGCGATGAGCGGCGTCCGCAAATCCCGTGGGAAGAGACGATTATCCTCGAACTCAGCGTGCGCGGCATCACCAAACGCCATCCTGGCGTCGATCCCGACTATCGCGGCAGCTTTGCGGGTCTCGCCTCGCCGGCGATGATCGACTACTTTCTCGAACTTGGCGTTACTGCGGTCGAACTGTTGCCGATCCATGCCGCCCTCGACGAGCGCCATTTGGTCGAAAAGGGGCTCGCCAACTACTGGGGATACAATACGATCGGGTTTTTTGCACCGGACCCACGACTGCTGTCGACCGAATCGATTTCCGGTTTCAAAACGATGGTCAAGCGTCTGCATGAAGCCGGGATCGAGGTGATTCTCGATGTCGTATATAACCACAGCGGCGAGGGCAACCACCTAGGTCCGACCCTCGTATTTCGCGGCATCGACAATGTCTCTTACTATCGGTTGGAGGCCAACCGCAGGTATTATCAGGATTTTACTGGCACCGGCAATTCATTGAACCTCGACCATCCGCGCGTGTTGGCGCTGGTGATGGATTCACTGCGCTATTGGGCGACGGAAATGCATGTCGACGGTTTCCGTTTCGATCTCGCCCCAACATTGGCGCGGGAAAACGGAGAATTCGGCCAAGGCAGCGCGTTTTTTGATGCGGTACGTCAAGACCCGGTCATGGCTGGCCTGAAGCTGATCGCCGAGCCCTGGGACGTCGGCCCCTATGGCTATCAGTTGGGCAACTTTCCACCAGGCTGGGCGGAATGGAATGCGCAATATCGCGACACGCTGCGTCGCTTTTGGAAAGGCGACGAAGGTCTCGTCGCCGCGGTCGCCTCGCGGATCGCCGGTTCGTCCGATATTTTCGGCTATCGCGGCCGCCGCCCCTGGGCGAGCATCAATTTCATCAGTGCCCATGACGGTTTCACATTGCAGGATCTTGTCAGCTATAATGAAAAGCACAACGAGGGAAACGGCGAGGGCAGTCGTGACGGACACGACGCCAATTTCAGCTGGAACTGCGGCTTGGAGGGCCCGACCGACGATCCTGCGATTACGGCACTGCGCGACCGACAGAAGCGCAATCTACTGGCTAGCCTGCTGTTGTCGCTCGGGGTGCCGATGCTGCTCGCCGGCGACGAGATCGGGCGCACACAGCACGGCAACAACAACGCTTATTGCCAGGACAACGACACCTCCTGGACCGACTGGGAACATGTTCGGCCGGAAGACGAAGAGCTTCGCCATTTCTTCAGCTACCTGATCAACCTGCGCCGCCGGCACCGGGTATTTTCGCGGCCGCGTTTTTTTCGCGGGGAGGTCCTGTCGGAAGCCGGGGTCAAAGACATCACCTGGATCACGCCGGCGGGCGAGGAAGCAAAGGCGGAAGATTGGAACAATCCGGTCGCCCTGTCGCTCGGCTACGTATTGAGCGGTGCGGCCGGCGAGTTCTACACGCCCGGCGGCCAGCGCGACATCGACGAGAGTTTTCTGGTGATGATGAACGCCTATTACCAGGATCTCGATTTCTACATCCCATTGCTTGCTGCGCCACTGTCCTGGGAGCCGCTGGTCGACACCTCACAGCCGACAGGGCTCGTCGCCTACCGCACGCTCTATGCACCGGGCGAGGTTTATCGGCTCCAGGCCCACTCCTTCGCCCTCTTCATCAATCGCGCGCCGCGGCCGGAATTGCTGCGAAGAAACGCGATCGCGACCAGGGTCATGCCACCTGATCGCGCTGAGCCTGGGGAGGATGATGCGACGCCATCATGAGCTTCCCATCGGTGCCGGACAGAGAGCTGACAGCGTTC
>JAFAHP010000301.1 GCA_019237175.1 Alphaproteobacteria bacterium | reverse complement strand
GCGCGTGCAGTAATGCAACAAAAACTCGGCGCCGCGGCGGCGCAAGTCGGCGATCATCGCCATGATCGGGGTGATGCCGATACCTCCGGCAAGGAGCAAATAATGCTCGGCCGTCTCGGTCAACGGGAAGTTGTTGTGGGGCATCGAGGCCTCGACCAGGTCGCCGACGCGAACCCGATCGTGCCAATGGCCCGAGCTCTGCCCGTGGGTGTCGCGTAACACCGCGATGCAATAGCGCCGGCGTTCGGCCGGATCGTTCCACAGCGAATAATCGCGCACCGAGCTGTCGCCGTGGCGCACTGCAATATGGGCGCCTGCGGCAAACCGCGGCAGATCGCGCCCGCGCGGATCGACAAGCTCGTAGCCGTTGATCGCTTCGGCGAGATAGGTGATCGAGCGCACGCGCAACAGCATCGGAACGACCTCGCGCTTTGGTCCCGACTATGCCCGGATCTGTGGCCGTGCGCATCCTCCGATGTTGCGGATCGCCCGGCGCGCCGGCAAAGATCGGCCTCCAACCATCCCGAACCGAGGAGATTCAGCGATGCCCTTGCAATTTCGCCGCGTTGTGACCGGCCACGACGAAAACGGCAGAGCCGTCGTGCTGATCGACGAGACCGCGACGAACCTGGTTTCGGCGCGCCCGGGAGCCACCGCCGGTGTCGTGTGGACGACCGAGGGATTTCCGGTCAGCAACAACGGCCATCAGGACGGGTCGCGACGCCAGACCGGCACGACCCTGCCAAACGGCACCGTTTTTCGTGTCCTCGAACTTGCTCCGGGCAATGCGCCGCGCAATCACCGCACCGACTCGATCGACTATGCCGTGGTCATGAAGGGCGAAATCGATATGGAGCTCGACGAGACGACGGTGCATCTGAAGGCCGGCGATGTGCTGGTGCAGCGCGGTACAATCCACAATTGGGTCAATCGCGGGAGCGAGCCCTGTGTGATCGCCTTTGTGCTGATCGCCGCCGAGCCGGTGACCGCGGGCGGCAAGGTCCTGCACGCGCAAGGCTGATGCGCTTGAGATAGAAGGGGCGGGAGCGGGCGGGGAGGCATGGGCCCCGCCTCCCCTGCCGACCCCCTGGGCCGGCCGCTAGGGTTACCCGGGATCCTGCGGCGCTGTACCCAAGCCGGTGACACCCCGATTATAGCCGGTTTCGGCGGCGGCGTAGACAAACTCGATCAAATTTCCGACATGCCGCGCTCGCCGATCAGCACTGCCACCGGAAAACCGGCAAACAATTCGAGAGCCGGCACCCGGTCACGCTGATCGAGACGGCGCAAACCAAAGACATCCTGCCAGACCCCGTCGGGCGGCAACACGATCTCGGTGTCACCCCAAACGGCGGTCTCTTCGCTGTGGTACAGCTGATGGACAAGGCGCGGCACGGCGACGGCCATCGAGAGGCCGCCATGGCTGCGCGCAAAGGCGCACAGATGCTGGCCCTTTTCGCCGGTCACCTCAAGCGGCTGGTAATCACCGGCGGCGAAAAGGTCCGGGTGAAGCCGCCGCACCGCGAGCAGCCGTCTGGTGACAAACAGCTTCGCGCGGCCGTCCTGCCAGCGCCGAGCCAATCCCTCTGACCGCGCGCCATCGGTTTCATCGAGCAGTGCCCTTCGGGTTTCCCAATCGACCGGACGGCGATTATCGGGATCGACCAGGCTGACATCCCACAATTCGCACCCTTGATAGATATCGGGCACACCGGGGACGGTCAGCTTCAGCGTCAATTGGGCGAGGGAGGTGATCGCCGCCGGACGTGCCACAGCGGCGATAAAGGCGTGAAAATCGACGAGGAACGGGTTGGGCCGCGACGCATCGAGCACACCGCGGACAAAGCGCGTCAGCGCCGCCTCGTAATCCGCACTAGGGTTGCTCCAGCTGCTTTCAAGTTTCCGTTCGCGCACCGCCTTGATCATGTAGGCCCCGAGCCGCTCCGCAAGGCTTTCAATACCGGCGATATCGTCTGGCGCCAGCCCCGACGGCCAAGCGCCAAACAGCGACTGGTAGAACAAATACTCGACATTGCGATCAGGGACGATTTCGCTGTCAACTTCGATCCGACGCGAGCGGTTGAGCCGCAGCCAGTGAAACACCCGCCGCCCCCACTCGCGCGGCATCTCGGACAACAGGGCGAGGCGGGCGCGAGCGTCCTCGCCGCGCTTGGTATCGTGGGTCGCGGTCGACAACATCGCTCGCGGTGATTGGCGAGCGCGCTGCAACGCCAGATGATGAAACGCCGCGACCGACATACCGAAGCGGCGCGGGTCGCCGCCCACCTCGTTTAGGGCCAGCAGACGGACATAGCGGTAAAACGCTGTGTCCTCTTCCGCCTTGGCCATAACCGGGCCGGTTACTTGTTGAAAATGCATCGCCGCATTAAGCGGCCCGCCGGGGCTTGCATCATCGTTGGGGTGCGCCGCCTCGCTGCTCAGAACCCGCCGCAAGAAGTCGAAAATACTGATGTCCGCGCCGCGCCATCGTTTGCGCGCAATACCGAGCGCCCAATCGATGTAGCGCAGGTCATCGGCACTGGCACCCCGCGGCGAGACATAGGTGCGGTAGACCGGAAACGCGGCGACAACTTCCTTCAGGGCCGCCAGCATGCGACCCATTGTAAAGTCGCGGGTCCGCCATTCGCGCATCGCCAGTTGATGGAACTCGCGGCCGAGGACATTCATCTCGCTGGCGAGATTGACGTTCATGATCCGATTTTTGCAGGCGTAGAGCACTTCATCAAAGCTGTCTTGCCGCGGCGTCATGCGCCGATAGAGCCGGGTCATCCCGGCTTCGCCTGCGGGATCGATAAAAATCGCCAGCACCTGGTTTACAAAATCATAGCCGGTGGTGCCGGCGACCGGCCAATCGGGCAATGTCTCGTAGCGGGCGAGGATCTTTTCGACGACGACGTAAAGCGGGCTTTCGGAGGGGCCGGCGCGTTTCTGCAATGCCTCACAATAGCCGCGGGGGTCGAACAAACCGTCGACATGATCGATGCGCAGGCCGTGAAGCTCACCCTGTTCGACCAGCTCGAATATCATCTGATGGGTTTTGTCGAACAGCTCGGGCAACTCCATCCGCAAGCCGGCAAGATCATTGATATTGAAGAACCGGCGATAGTTGATCTCCTCGCCGGCGACGCGCCAATCGGCAATGCGATAGGATTGCGCTTCGAGCAAGCGGTGAAGCGGCGCGAAGCTCTCCGGGTCGCCAGCTGTCCCCGCGAACTGCGCCAATGCCGTCGCTATGCCGTCGGCAACGAGGCCCGCGCAAGCCCGCGCGGCAAGACCGCGTTTGAGCTGCGCTGCCCGCTCCCGCGCGGCCGGCCCGGGAAGTCTGGCGATCGCCGCGAAATCGCGGGCGCATTGCGCGAGCGCCTCGCCGCCCGCCGCGAGGATGGCCGCATAAGAGCGTGGCGAAATCGGGAAGCGGTAGTCGAAATACCGAGCGCTGAACGTGCCTTCGGCGTGATCAAAGCGCAGCTTAATCTCCCCCCGTTCCAATATCACGCCGTATTGGTCACTCAGTACCGGAAGCAGCACGCGTCCTTCGAGATCGGCGCGCGCCGAATGCCAATTGATGTCGAAATAGTTGGCGAAGGGCGAATCCGACCCCCATTCGAGAACATCGAGCCACCAGGCATTGTCGGGACCGATCCCCATATGGTTTGGCACAAAGTCGACGATCAAACCCATGCCGTGGGCGCGCAGCGCGGCAGCAAAAACCCGAAAATCCACCTCGCCGCCGATCTCCGGGTTGAGCCGATTATGGTTTATGATGTCGTAGCCGTGCGTGGAGCCCGGCCGCGCCTCGGTGATTGGTGAAGCGTAGACGTGACTGACGCCGAGCGCGTCCAAATACGGCACCAGGCGCGCCGCGTCGCGAAAGGTAAAACCACGGTGAAATTGCAGACGGTATGTCGCGCGGATCGGGGGCGCCTCGCCTTTCGCCGCGGTCATGGGGTGGCGGCACGTGGCCGCTCTGCTTCAATCAGCGTGGCGAGCCGGCGCAGTTCGCCGCCATTGATGATCTCCTCGATCGAGCGCCCCAACCGGCGGCGCCAGTTCGGGTGCGCGTCGATCGTACCGGGCAGATTGGCCTGCTCGGTCTCCCCGGCCAGGTCCTCGATCTGCACGAGCATCAGCCGGGCGCGGGAGCGCGCGAGATACCGCTGGATTGCGTCGCCGAGCGCGGGGCGATAGACCGGCTCGCCGCTCTCAGTCAGGAATTGGGCGCGGTCGGTGTCGGCCAGGAGACCCTCGGTGATCAGCGCGCCGAGCAGCAGTTGACGGTCGCCGACGCGCTCGGCCGCCTCGGCGCTCGCCGCCTCGGCGTCGGGGTACAGGTTGAGCCGTCGCCGCCAGGCGATGTCGCAGCCCAGCCAAAACCCTTCGAGGGTCGCGAGATCATGCGTGGCAGCCGAGGCGGCGGCAAGGGGTGGATATTCTTCGGGTGGGACATAACTGCCGTCTGAGCGGCGTTCGAAACCCATAATGCGGTAAGAAAGCACGTTCGCCGCGCGCATCGTCTCACGAAAGCCCGCGGGTACAGTCCCCAGATCCTCGCCGACTACGGCGCACTGGTGTCGGCGGCTTTCGAGCGCGACAATACGCAATAAATCATTGAGCGGATAATTCACGTACGCGCCTTGCATCGCATTCATGCCGTTCGGAATCCAGTAAAGCCGAGTCAGCGACATCACGTGATCCATCCGCAAGACTGCGGCGTGGCGCATATTGGCCCGCACGCATGCAATAAATGGCGCGAACCCCTGATCGCGCAGCGCCATCGGATTGATCGGCGCCAGTCCCCAATTCTGTCCCGCCCGGTTCAAGACGTCGGGCGGCGCGCCGATCGAAGCCTGCGGCACCATCAATTGCTGGTCGGCCCAGGCCTCGGCGCCATTGGGGTCGGCGCCGACCGCGAGATCGCGATACAACCCGAGCGCGAGGCCCGCCTCGCGACCCGCCGCCGCTGCCGACGCTAGTTGTCGATCGGCTTCCCATTGCAAAAATTGAAAGAATTCGACTCGCTCGCGATGGGTAGCGGTAAATGCCGTGACCTCGGGCGAGCGCGAGTAGCGCAACGGCGCCGGCCAGTTACGCCATGAGAAGCCAACTTTTGTGTCGCAGTAGTGCTCATGTAGCGCCTCGAATACGGCGAAGTCGACAAGCGATTGCCCATTTGCTTGTTGAAATCGGCGAAATGACCAGCCGAGATCGGTCTGAGCGCCTCCATTTTCGCCGAGATCGTGCAGCCGGAAGCGGCAATAGAGCGCCTCAAGTACTCTGCGTTTGAGCACGCTGACGGCGCTGTAGTCGACCAATGGGGCCGAACGTGCGGCCCAATGCGTCGCACCAAACCATTGACTCTGAGCCAGACGTTGAACAGCTTCATCTTCAGCGAAACCCGGTGCTGCGGTTGCATCGACGTAGAGAAAATCGAGCCAGAGTCGACTTGACGGCGCGTACGGGCTGTAGTGCAGTGGCTCGGCCGCGAATAGAGCGTGCAGAGGGTTGATCCCAAGTACCGCGGCTCCGCAGACGCCAGCGGCGGTGGCGATCTGCGCCAGATCGGTGAAGTCGCCGATGCCCCAGTCATGGCCGCTACGCAGGCCATAGAGCTGGCAGGTCAACCCCCAGGCGGACCCGCCTTCCGCCAGCTGTGGTGGGAGGTAGCAGCTCGCGGGGGCGACGATCAGGTCGAGCTCGGCTGCGGCTCCCCGACCTTCGACCGCCAGTCGATGGTAGCCGATCGGCAATTTGGCCGGAAGCGGCAGGAGCACCGGAGCATTCGCTGCTTGCGCGTCAGCGGCCACCCAACCCTCATGCTCTGCGCCATCTTCGCAGCGGCAGATCCACGTGATTTCGCGGACCGCGGGCGGCAGTCGCACCGGAATGCCTGGGTTCGGATCTTCGGCGTGGACTATGTGAACCCGCCCAAAAGGGGCCGCCCGCGCCCGCTCCTCAATCTCGGCGGCGGCCAGTACCGGTTGCGACGGGAGGCCAAAGCTAGCGATTAGCGCCAGAAGGGTTTCGTTCGAGGCCTCGCGGCGTGAGCCGAGAGCGTCGGTGCAGCACACCTCGATGCCGACGAGCCGGGCAAGCCGCACCAGCGTGTCGCGATCAGTCATTGCATTCGACCGCGCGTTCGCGCAGAAAGAAACTCGCACTCTCCGGGGCGCCCGGCGCATCCGAAGCGTACAGCAATCGCCAGCCACCCGCCGTGTCGGGCGGCGCTACCGAGCGTTCTGAGAAATTGACCGCGAGCAACAGCCGCGCACCCGACCCCAGACGCCACTCGACGCTGACCTCGCGTGGTCCCAACAATCGATAGGTGCCAGAAAACCCCGCCATGCAGTCGAGATGCGGCACGATCTCACGCATGCGTAGTTTGATCAGCGCCCGATAGCGGGCGAGCCACAGCGCATGTTCCGGCAGCATGGGCTCTTGCCAATCGAGCTTCGACATGACGAACGTCGCAATTGCCGTCGGATCGGGAATCCGGTCGCGCGAGATCTCATCGGTAAATCCGGCGAAATGCGCAAACTCGCGGCGGCGCCCGTCGCGCACCGACTGAGCCAAGTCCGGCGCGAAATCGCAAAAGAACGCGAAGGGCCGATGGCCGGCCCACTCCTCGCCCATGAACAGCAGCGGGATCTGCGGCGACAGCAGGATGATTGCAAGCCCAGCATGCAATCTTGCCTCAGAGCTTCGGGCTGCGAGCCGAGTGCCAAACGGATGATTGCCGACATGATCATGGTTCTGCAGGAATGCGACAAATGCGGTTGGCGGCAAAGCAGCCGACGCTTCGCCGCGCGGTCTGCCGCCACGAAACGGCGACGGCTCGCCCTGATAGGCAAAACCTTCGGCCAACGCACGGGCGAGGCTTTCGGCCGGGCTGGCGGCGTAGTCTTGATAATAGCCCGCCGTCTCGCCGGTGATCAGAACATGCAGGGCGTGGTGCAAATCGTCGTTCCATTGCGCCGTAAAGCGTTTCGGACGGCAGTTGCCACGTTGCAAACGATGGGCTTCGTTGCGGTCGTTTTCGAGAACCAAGTGAATTTCACGCTCCGGAAACCGGTGGCGCACGGTTTCCGCGATCTCGTCGATGATATCGGGGGTGCTGTCGTCGTAGATCGCGTGCACGGCGTCAAGCCGCAGCCCGTCGAAATGATACTCTTCGAGCCAATAAAGCGCATTGTCGATGATAAAATCACGCACCGCCCGGCTCTGCGGACCGGCGAAATCGATTGCGGCCCCCCATGGTGTCGAATAGCGCGCGGTGAAAAAATCGGGCGCAATCGCCGGAAGGTAATTACCTTCCGGACCGAAGTGATTGTAGACGACGTCGAGCATTATTGCCAACCCAAGGCAATGGCAGGCCGCAACCAATGCTTTCAAATCCTCCGGGCGCCCATAGCATGAGCATGGGGCGTAGAGAAATGTACCATCGTATCCCCAATTTCGCGCTCCTGGAAATTCGGCAATCGGCATCAGTTCGATCGCGGTAACGCCAAGTCGGCACAAATGCTCAAGGTGAGGCACGGCATCGGCAAAGTCGCCGCTTTGCGAGAACGCGCCAAGATGCAGTTCGTAAAGCACGACCTCTTCCCAGGGCCGGCCCCGCCAATCCTGATCCCCCCAGTCATAGGCGTACGGGTCGACGACTTCGCTCGCCCCATGCACGCCGTCGGGCTGGCGCCGCGACGCCGGATCGGGATAAGCCTTGCCGTCGACAACATAGCGGTAGCGTGTCCCGGGCCGCGCCGCATGGGTGGTTAAAACAAACGCTCCGTTCGCCTCTTTCACCATCAGGAGTTCGGTAGGCTCGTCGCCCTCGAGGCGCAGCCTGACGGCGGCCGCACGCGGCGCCCAGACCCGAAAACGAACGCCGCTGCCTGTCACCTCCGCCCCGAACGACGCCTCATGGCGGCGTTTCATCGCCTTCTCCCGCTTTAAGATTATCCGCTGATAAGCCGAAGCCGCGGTGGTTTATGTCTTCGTCGATCGGCACGGAAACGGGGGGCTCGGGTTTGCCCGCGGTCCCGGGTTTCGCTGCCGGGACCTCAAGCCGCGGAGCACGGTTTATGAACAAAGCAAAAGAATGCGCTCTCAAACGATAGACCTCGCCGGGGGCGTAAGTGCGCCCGTCTTCGGCACATCCGTTCGCTCGTGCGGTGTCGACCAAAGGCTCCCATGACGTTGGCGCGGCCAATTGTGGAATGTGAAAATCGAGGTCCCCGTAATAGGCGTTCATCATCACTAGAAAACTCTCGTCGATGTCGCGCTGGCCGCCGGGCGCGTAGAACTCGC
>JAFAHP010000214.1 GCA_019237175.1 Alphaproteobacteria bacterium | reverse complement strand
GAGCCGGGCTCGGGTGATCGAGACCTTCACTGGAAGAGGCCGCTATTGGCGCAACGACGTGGTGGCGGCGCGGCTCGCCGCCGGTGCGGCGCTCGATCGCGTGGCGCTGGTCGAAGAAGCCGATAACGCGGTGCATCTGGGCGCATTCGACGCGGAACTCGGGCGCGCCGCACGGCTCGCCAGCTTCGCCTTGCTGCTGGGCGGAGATACCGTACGCCATGAGGTGGTCGTACGCGCCACCGGCGAGGGCACCTCCTGCGGGCTCTATGGCGCGTTTCTTGCCACTGGTCGCCGGCAGGCAAACCTCGTGACAACGGTTGATCACCAAGCGGCGGGCGGCGAGACCCGCGAGGTCTTCAAGGGGGTGGCGGCCGGCCGCGGACATGGCGCCTTTCAAGGGCGGATCACGGTGCGTCAAGCCGCGCAAAAGGTCGATGCGCACATGCTGAGCCGCAATTTGATCCTTGGCCAGCGGGCGGCGATCGACACCAAGCCCGAGCTCGAAATCTTCGCAGATGATGTCAAATGCAGCCACGGTGCCGCGGTTGGCGACCTTGACGAGGCGGCGCTGTTTTATCTCCTGGCGCGCGGGATTCCACGCGACAAAGCGCGGCATATGCTGGTCGAGGCGTTTGTTCGCGAGGCGATCGACGTCGTCGACCCGCCGGCGGTGCGCGAACACCTGCTGTACCGGCTCGGGCGCTGTCTGGCGGCGTTGGAGGAGTAGGGATGACGACGATAAGCCCGACCGTGTCTGGCCTCGGCAGGGACCGGCTGCCCGGCGGCTTTGACCCGCGCCAACTCAGAACGCAATTCCCGATCTTTCAGAATAATCCCGATCTCGTCTTTCTCGATTCGGCGGCGAGCGCGCAAAAACCGCGCGCCGTGATTGACGGGATCACCGATTACTACCGAAACGATTATGCCAATGTGCATCGCGGCGTATATCGTCTGAGCGGCCGCTCGACCGATCTGTTCGAGGAAGCGCGCGAGAAAACGCGTGCCTTTCTTAACGCTGCCGATCACCGAGAGATCGTCTATGTCCGCAACACGACAGAAGCGATCAACCTTGTTGCCTTCAGCTGGGGCGGCACCTTCGTACACGCCGGCGACGAAGTGCTGATCAGCGATGTGGAACACCATTCGAACCTGGTGCCGTGGCAGATGTTGTGCGAACGCACCGGCGCTCGATTGGTCGTGGCCCCGACCGACGCCACTGGTGAGTTCGATCTTGCGGCGTTCGAAGCGCTGCTGTCGCCGCGGACACGGATGGTAGCAGTAACCCATATTTCGAACGTCACCGGCGCGGTGCTCCCGGTGGCGCGGATCGCCGAACTCGCCCATGCGCGGGGCGCCAAGGTGTTGATCGACGGTAGTCAGGCGGCACCGCGGCTGCCTCTCGATATGCAGGCATTGGCTTGCGATTTTTACGCGTTTACCGGCCACAAAGTATATGGTCCGACCGGGATCGGAGTGCTCTACGGCCGCGCCGAGCTGCTTGCGGCGATGCCGCCGTGGCAAACGGGTGGCGGCATGATCGAGCAGGTCGAATACGCCAAGACCGCGTTTCAAGAGGCACCGCATCGGTTCGAGGCAGGCACACCCGACATCGCGGGTGCGATCGGTCTTGGCTATGCGGTCGATTTTGTCGAGGCGCTCGGGCGCGACAATATCCGCGACCACGAACAGGCTCTGACGGCCTACGGGGTTGAGCGCCTGTCGCGCATCCCAGGCCTGCGCTTGCTCGCCGCCGGTCAGCGGCAGCTTGCGGTGATGTCGTTCAACCTCGATGGCGTACACCCGCACGACGTTGGCACCGTGCTCGACCAGCACAATGTTGCGGTCCGCGTCGGCCATCATTGCGCGCAGCCGCTAATGGACAAACTCGGTCTCGCCGGGACCGTGCGCGCCTCGCTTGGCGTCTACAATGACGAGCGCGACATCGACCAGCTGGTCGAGGCGGTCGCGGCCGCCAGGGAAATGTTTCGATGATGGATCTGCGCGAACTTTACCAGGAGATCATCCTCGATCACGGGCGGCACCCGCGTAACTTCCGCAAGATCGAAAATCCGACCCACACCGCCCGGGGCCACAACCCCTTATGCGGCGACCGGGTCACCGTTTATCTGACCTTGGACGGCGACGTGATCAGCGACGCCGCCTTCGAGGGCCGCGGCTGTGCCATTTCGACCGCCGCCGCCTCGCTGATGACCGAGGTCCTCAAGGGTAAGACCGTTGCGGAAGGGCGCGAACTCTTCGCCCACTTCCACGCTCGCGTGACCGGCGGCGAGGAAAGTCCGCTGTCGGAACCGTTGGCCGAAGAGATGGAGCGGCTCGAACCCTTGACCGGGGTCAGGGCTTATCCGGCTCGCGTCAAATGCGCGACCTTGTCTTGGCACGCGGTTGAAGCCGCGCTGAAAGGCGATGGCGTCCCGGTGAAAACGGAGTAACAGGATGACGGAGCGCGACCCGTTCGATTTCGATAACAAAGCGCCCGATTTCGAGATCGACGAAGACGTTGAACGCCCGGAAGGCGGCGAAGAAGATCCGGCGTTGATGGGACCGGTACTCGAAGCGCTAAAGACCGTCCGCGACCCCGAAATTCCGATGGATCTCGTCGAGCTCGGCCTGATTTACGAACTCATTGTCAAAAAGGGCGGCGTCGTGTTTGTGGAAATGACGTTGACCACGCCCCATTGCCCGGTCGCGGCCAGTATGCCGGGGGAAGTGGAGACCGCGATCCGCGCCGTCCCCGGGGTCGACGATGTTCGCGTCAAACTGGTCTGGACGCCGCCCTGGACGCCCGAGCGAATGAGCGAGGAAGCTCGCCTCGAACTGGGGATGTTGTAAAGGCGCGCTCGCTCTGTCTTCAGCGGTCGAGCGCTCGGCTCCATTCGCCGAGCGCGGTTTGCACGAAGGCGCTCGCCGACCGCGATAAATCAAGGCATTCGTGGGCCCAGGCCACCAGCCCGATCAACACCGCTAATTGCAGCAAGCGCAATATCATTATTGAGCCATTAGGTCGGACAAGGCACGTAAACACCAAACCAAACAAGATTTATTTTATGAACTTTTTCTCTTCAATGGCATGGTATGGTTTACGCCCATAATTTTGTTCGAATTCTACGTTAATTTAATCGTGATTTCCGCAGCCCGACATCGGTCCG
>JAFAHP010000132.1 GCA_019237175.1 Alphaproteobacteria bacterium | reverse complement strand
GATGTCGTCGCCGAATGCGATTTCACCGGTTCGACCGCGGCAATGGCCGATTACGTCGGCAAAAAGCGCCCGGCTCGCGTCGTTCTCTTGACCGAATGCTCGATGAGCGACAATGTCGCCCTGCAATACCCAGAGCTCGAGTTTGTGCGGCCGTGCAATCTGTGTCCGCATATGAAGCGGATCACCCTGCCGAAAATCCGCCGGGCGCTCGAAACCATGACCCATGAGGTAACCGTCGAACCGGCGATCGCCGCCCGCGCGCGCCAGGCGGTCGAACGCATGCTGGCGCTCGGCTGAACCGGCTTGGATTGCCCCTCACCCTCCCGCTGCGCGGGTCCCTCCCTCTCCCCGCCGGCGGGGAGAGGGCTGGGGTGAGGGGCCTTCGAAAGGGAACCCCATGATGCGCCTGATCATCGAGCCGATTGTCCGCGCGGCGCTGTTGGAGGATCTAGGCCGCGCCGGCGACATTACGAGCGATGCGATCGTGCCCGCTGGTGCGCGGGTCGAGGCCGTGATCGCGGCGCGCCAGCCGGGGGTGATCGCCGGGCTCGAGGCGGCATTGCTGACCTTCGAATTGGCCGAGCCGACATTGCGGATCGAGCGCTTGCGCGCGGACGGCGCGCGGGTGGCGCGCGGCGACGTGGTCGCCCGCATCGCCGGCACCGCGCGCGGCGTGTTGGCTGCCGAGCGTACCGCGCTCAACCTGTTGAGCCGCATGTCCGGGGTCGCAACCGCAACGCGCGTCCTGGTCGACGCGATCTCTGGTTCGCGGGCCCGGATCGTCTGCACCCGCAAAACCACGCCGGGTCTGCGCACCCTAGAAAAGGAGGCGGTGCGCCTGGGCGGTGGTTCGAACCATCGGTTTGGCCTCGATGACGCGATGCTGATCAAGGACAATCACCTGGCGTTGGCCGGCGGGGTCAGGCCGGCGCTTGAACGCGCCCGCGCGCATGCCGGACATCTCGTCAAGATCGAACTCGAGGTCGACACGCTCGACCAGCTTGCAGAGGCGCTCGAAGTTGGCGTCGACGCCGTCCTGCTCGACAACATGGAGCCGCAGACATTGCGTCGCGCGGTGGCAATGGTCGACGGCCGCGCGGTGACCGAGGCCTCGGGCCGGATCAGCCCCGATACAATCGCCGCTGTCGCGGCCACCGGCGTCGACCTGATTTCCTCGGGGTGGATTACACACAGCGCCCCGATCCTCGATCTCGGCCTCGATATCGCTTGTTGAGGCGGGCCGTCTGGTGATCCGACGGCCTCATCCGCCGCTATCTGGCCCTGATCCATCCCCCAGTCATCCTTGGGAGAGCGTTCACTCTGTGCAGCCGTCATGGCCGGACCTAGTTCCGGCCATCCGCGCGCTCACGTGTGGCTGAGAAAAGGCGTGGATCACCGGGACATGCCCGGTGATGACAACTGAAACCCAAGATATTTTCCCGATCTACAACCGGACTCGGCAAATCCGACACGTAGGGGTCTGATCGCGATCTTTCTGCCGAGATGCTACCGGCGCAAGCGCCGTTCCAATTCGGAATTGAGTTTGGCGCCGACCAGAACGACCACCATCGACAGCCACATCCAGGTCATAAACCCGACGATCGCTCCGAGCGAACCGTAAGTCTTGTTGTAGTTGCCGAAATTTGCGACATACCAGGAGAATAACGCCGAGACGCCAAGCCAAACGAGCGCGGCCAGAGTGGCGCTCCACAGTATCCGCCGCCACTGCGGCGAGGTGCGGCACGGCCCATACCGGTACACGGCTGCGAGCGCCCCGCCGGCGAGGGCAAACAGGACCGGCCATCGCACCAGGCTCAGCAATATCGCCGTTACGCTTGCATTTGGGATAAAGTTGAGCACTACAGGTATCGCGACGATAATTGCGATCGCCACCAGTATTAGAACGATAGCACCGATCGTAAACATCAGTGTCGTCGCGTAATATTTAAGCCAGCCGCGCCGTTCTTTTTCTTCGTAGACGATGTTCAGGGCGTCAAAGAGTCCGGTCATACCGGAATTCGAGAACCAAAATGCAATCAATAAACTGATCGCAAAGCCGAGGCCGAGCGTCGCCCCGTTCTGGTGTGCGAGGTGCGTCAGCTGGCCGCGAATGACATCGAATGCACCGCCCGGAGCGACACCCGATAGGGTATCGAGATGGCCCGCGATCGTGCCGGGGTCGGCAAACAGCCCATAGATCGAAACGATCGCACCGATACCGGGAAATAACGCCACGATCGCGTAAAAGGTGACGCCCGCCGCGATAAGAAAAATATGATCGGTTGAGATGCCCTGGGCGACGGCACGGAGAATGTCTCGCCAGCGTCCCGATGGTGACGCTGCCGCATCCAGCTCGCGACCGGGAGGCGCAGTCGAACGGTCCGTCGACCCGCGCCGCGTGTCGGCTTCGATATCCTGAACGTGCTGATCCATCGCCGCTCTCCGGCCGCGGCAAGCCAGACCCGCTCGCCGAAGCACGCACGCATTTTAAAGGAGAAACCGCCGCTCGCGCCGCCGGGTTCCGCACCGGTCGTGGCCCCGACCGAACCGAGCAGCCGAATTGGGGAACTCCGGCCTTCCTATCCTGGTCACCTCGGCGCCGGAGGCGTAATCGA
>JAFAHP010000793.1 GCA_019237175.1 Alphaproteobacteria bacterium | reverse complement strand
AATTTCGCGATGCATTGCAACAAGATGCACATCGGCGGTCCCAACGAAGAGGAATGGCTCGCCGATTTTTGCGAATACGGCGAAGGGGACGGTAAATGCACTCGGCCGTTCGGCGTCGCGGTTGACGACAACGATCACGTCTATGTCTCGGATGACTGGAGGAACACGATTTCGGTGTTCGACAGCAGCGGCAAGTTCCTGCGCAAATGGGGCAAGACCGGCAGCGGCGACGGTGAACTGATGCGTCCCTCTGGCTTAGCCGTAGATAAAAACGGCAACGTCATCGTCGCCGACAGCGGCAACAATCGGTTGCAGGTGTTCAAGCCCGACGGCACGTTTGTCGGTAAATGCGGCGGACCTGGAAACGGCGACGGCCAGTTCAACCAGCCCTGGGGGATCACCCTCGACAAGGACGGCAACATCTACGTCGCCGACTGGAAAAACCATCGAATCCAGAAATTGTCCCCCGAGGGCAAGTTCCTGATGAAGTTCGGCGAGTATGGGAAGGTCGAGGCGCCTGCCGGCGCCTATGCCGTGACCCACTTCGGGCCATACGTCTCGGCCGCCTCGGAGACTGCCAACTACCCCAAGCCCGGCTTACTCAATCATCCGACGGATGTTGCGGTCGATCCCGATGGCGACATCTACGTCACCGATTGGGGCAACCATCGGGTTTGTGTTTTCGACTCGGAGGGCAAACCCATCGCCAATCTGATCGGCGACGCCCAGGTGTTGTCGAAATGGGGCCAGCAGCGCGTCGACGCCAACCCCGACATGGCAAAGGCCCGGCGCCGGGTAAAGAGCCTCGAGCCGCAATGGCGCTTCTGCTTCCCGACAGCAGTGGAGTTCGATCCGGAAACCGATCAAATCATTGTCGCCGACAGTATGCGGAACCGGTTGCAGGTCTATAAGAAGGTTCGCGACTACAGCGACTTCCAGGCGAATCTGTAGACCCCCTCCCTAACCCTCCTCGGCAGGCCTACGGTATTCACACATCGTTAGCACGGTTCCCGCCCCCTTGATGGGGGCGGGTTAGGGGGGTGATGCCGCAGCTCCCGGGCGCGCCGTTCAAGGATGCTTTTTCACGGGAGCCCAGTCGTCTCATCACCCCCACCCGACCCTCCCCATCAAGGGCCCATCGAGGGGGAGGGCTTGCGCGGCACCGTCTCGATATTTGCACAACCCATTCAAGGGCGCGGCAAAAATTGTGTGAATGCTATAGCCCGCAGGCGGGTGAGGGAATGGGTGGGGGCGGTACCGCCGCTGTCAGCGGCGGTACGCTGTTGCCCCACTGTCTTATTCGAGCGAGGATAAGCCCAGGGGGTGACAGCGACAGCGCGTAAGGATACGACAGTTTATTTCACCGGACGCATCCGGCGGGCCGGTTTGCCTCTCCCCGATCCTCCGGACGACCGATTGCCCCGGCATTTGGCTTGATACCTCGCCATCGCACGTAAGCGCTCGGTGAGGACGCCACCGGATCGAGTGGCGCGCTTCAGCTCGGTGGCCTTCCAATGCAACGGCAGCCATTTGGCGATTTGCCGTGCCGTGCGGTCGGCGATGCGGGCGGGCACGTCAGCAAGGAGTACCGCGTGTTCTGCTCCTACGGCCGGTCCCCTGTCCGCCAGTCCAAAGAACGGGCTACGGCGTGCGCTAAGGGGTGAGCTTACGTCGCCGGGGCGACCGGCGCTGCGACCGCCTGCCGCTGAAGGTTGCCGCCACCCAAGCCGATAAAGAGCGACATGACCGCCGCTACGGCCAACAAAATTCCCGAGACGATGAAGGCTTCAAAATAGGTACCGAAGGCGATCCGCAGCACGCCCGCCGCGTAGGCCGCGGAGGCGCTACCGAGCTGATGAACGACCATGACCCACGCGACCATGATCCCGATCCGCTCGGCACCGAGAGCGCCGGTCAGAAGACGCACGGTCGGGGCTGCGCTGGCTAGCCAGTCAAGGCCATACACGATGGTGAACAACGGCAGGCCATAAATCGACATGTCGAAGGCAAGGGGCAGATAGAGCAGCGAAAGGCCGCGCACCCCATAATAGCCGCACAAAAGAAGCCGGTTGTCGCAGCGGTCGCTGAGCCAACCCGAAAGCATGCCTCCGAGCAAAGCAAAAACGCCGGTTGCCGCCAGCAAGCCGGCGCCGGCGACCTCGCTCCATCCGTGATCGACGCAGGCCGGAATGAGATGCGTGCCGATCAGGCCATTGGTGGTGGCTCCGCACACGAAATAACCGCCGCCAATCAGCCAGAAGTCGCGTGACCGGGCGCCAATCGCCAGTGCGCAAAACGCAAGCGCGACGGGGTTCCCCTCAAGTGGAGCCGCGGGTCTCGATGTACCTCGATCTCCGTAAGGGCGAAGTCCGATATCCTCGGGTCGATCGCGCATGAACAGAGCAGGAAGCGGTAAAAACACGATGACGCTGCCCGCCAGCATTAGCGACATCGTGCGCCAGCCAGCGTGAGTGACGAGCGACGCCATCGTCGGCAGAAAGACGAGCTGGCCGGCCGCATTTGCCGC
>JAFAHP010000766.1 GCA_019237175.1 Alphaproteobacteria bacterium | reverse complement strand
AACTGGTCAAAGACCGCTCGTCATGAATACAATATCCGCGAGTGTGATGTTTGGCGGGAGACTCGCGGGTCGAACCGCCACGCCCGGCATAGCGCCCGTCACAGCCGGGACCGGAAAGCTGCGCTCAGATCAGGCGTGGGTTGACCTCGTGCAATACCGCCAAGCCAAATTCGGCGCTGCCATCAGCCTTGACCAATAGCTTTCGACCAGCACGTCTATGGCCGTGACCAGCCAAAGAGCGTCTTCCGTTCATTCGACGGCGATGCCGTTTAGTTTTGGGTTGGCGTAACGGAAATAGGGTAATCGCTCGGGGCGCACGCCAACGACGAACGCCGGATCGGTCGGCCGATATCGACAGGCGGATCCATAGCGGGGACATCGTGGCACAGGCTGGCGACCGGCCGGGCGAGACTCCCGTAACTACTCACCCCCTCTCGGGCAGAACCCGGTAAACGTCTGCCATGCCGGCTGATTTGATAGCCGGCGAGCTGGTGGGCCGGCACGGCGCGATCGAGGCGTCCCGCTGAGACGGCTGGAAACGTCGCCACGCACATTTTGTAGTCGGAGGTAGGCGAGCGCATAGATTTAGCTTGACAGATCGAGATTCGTCTGATTCAACCTCAGGATGTATCAAGATGATTTTGCTAAGCTATCCAAAGAAGCGCTGATCGCGCTGGTGCTGGCCCAGGCGGCCCAGATCGAGGAATTGACCCGGCGGATCACCGAACTCGAGGCGAAGCCGGGCGGGCCGCCCAAGACCCCTGACAATTCGTCATTACCGCCCTCGCAGGGGCGCAAGCCCAACCGGGCCGAGCGCCGCGCGGCGCAAAAGCGAAAGGGCCGACCCGGGGTGTTCCGGGCGCTTGCTCCACATCCGGACCGCATCGTCGCGAGCGTTGCACAACGCTGCCCGCATTGTGAGCACGCACTGACCGTGGCAGATCAGGTTGGCTTTCACGCCTACGATCACATCGAGCTGCCGCCGATTCGGCCCGTGATCACCCGCATTCATCGCCATCGCGGCGTGTGCCCGAGCTGCCGCCGCGGCTTCAGCGCGCCGCCGCCTGCTGGGATGCCGCCGGGCTCGCCTTTCGGCCCCGACCTGGTCGCGCTGATCCTGCATCTGCACGTCACCCAGGCGATCGGCTTCGAGCGCCTGGTGCGACTGCTGGACGAAGTGTTCGGCATCCGCATCAGCCAGGGTGCCATTGCCAACATGTTGGCCCGCACCGGGATCCCGCTTACGGCCGCCGCCGAGACCACCGCCGCGGCGGTGCGCCGCAGCCCAGTGGTGGCCTCGGACGAGACCTCGGCCCGGGTCGCGGGGAAAAACTGGTGGCAATGGGTGCTGCTCTCTTCCACCGCCGTGCACCATCTCATCGCCGACAGCCGCGGTGCGGCGGTGCTGACCGGTTTCCTCGGCGACGCCAAGCCCGATGTGTGGGTTGCCGACCGCTACGCCGCACAGGCCGGGCATGGAAACGAACGTCAGCTTTGTCTGGCCCATCTGCTGCGCGACGCCCAATACGCTATCGAGGCCGGCGACACCGGTTTCGCACCCGGCTTTCACAAGTTGCTGCAGCGCGCCGTGGCCATCGGTCAGCGGCGCGCTGAACTCAAGGATACCACTCTTGCCCAGTACCGCGCCGACCTCGACCGTAAGCTCGACCGGCTGCTCGCCGTCAACCCCACCGCCGAGGCCGGCCGCAAGCTCGCCCGCGGCATCCGCAAATGCCGCGGCGACCTCTTTGTCTTCGTCACCCGTCGCGATGTTCCTGCCACCAACAACGATTGCGAGCGTGCCCTGCGGCCCAGCGTGATCTTCCGCAAAGTCACCGGCGGGTTCCGCTCCCAGTGGGGCGCCCGTACCTATGCCGATGCCGCATCCGTCATTGCCACAGGCCGGCTAAACGGTCGTTCCGCTTTCCACGCGCTCCGTGACGCCCTCGCCGGCCGCCCTATCCTCGTCCCGCCCTGATCAGGGGTGAGCAGTTACCATTATGCGTTCGAGTCGACACAGGATGCCCAAAAAGCTCTTAAGGATATCTTGGATACCATTCCAACCACCGCTAATTTTCTCTTGGAAGCCGGGGATATCGATGCTTACGGTGCGGCGTCGACTTTTCAAAACGGTCAGCGAATTATTCTCTACAGCCAAAAGCTCTTGGAGGAAATTCGTGCTGCACACGCAGACGTTTACTGGATTGGTGTATGGCTATTAGCGCATGAGGTCGGGCATCATATAAATTTTCATTTCGATCCGCCGGCCAAGCCACGAAGTCCCGAGCAAGAGCTGCAAGCTGATCGATTTGCCGG
>JAFAHP010000426.1 GCA_019237175.1 Alphaproteobacteria bacterium | reverse complement strand
CACCGCCCGGTTGGCTTGCGCGCTCCATTGATACGCAAGTTCGTCCTTTTCGAGATGTTGCTGGTAGATCGCCAACGGTGACTGCGCGATGCGCTCCATGGCTTCGGCCCTCCCTCCGCCGGCATTGTGTCGGCGGAAGAGGGCGGCTGCCAATCCCGAAAATCGTCCCTTGACCTACTGTAACCATGTGGTTACAGATTCGCCGTGCCACAGGTCGACGACGTCCTGACAGCGGTTGCTTATCCGATCCGCCGCGAGATACTGCGCCGATTGGCCGAGCGGCCGCGACGCGCCGGGGATTTGGCGCGCGGTTTTGCAGTGAGCCGGCCGGCGATCTGCAAGCACGCCGCTATCTTGCAGCGCGCGGGACTGATCCGAGCGGCGAAGTCCGGACGCGTGCGAATGTATGAATTGGCGCCGGAGGCCGGTGCTGCGATGCGGGCGGCGGCGGACGAGATCGAAGAATTGAGCGCCTATTGGGATATGGCGCTCGAGGCTTTCAAGCGGATAGCGGAGGAAAGCCGGTGACGATCCACAAATCAGTCATTGTCGGCTGTGCCCCTGAGACGGCCTTTCGCGTCTTCACCCGTGAGATTGGCCGGTGGTGGCCGCTTAAACGGGGGTTTTCGATGGACCGCGAGCGGGCAAATGAGATCTTTCTCGACGACCATGTGGGTGGCCGGTTTTACGAGCGCTTTGTTGACGGTACCGAATGCGAAATCGGCCGGGTGGTCAGCTGCGATCCCCCGCATCTGATCATGTTTACCTTCAAGTCTCCGGCATGGGAGGCGGCGACCGAAGTCGAGGTCCGGTTTGCCGCCGAGGCAGGCGGTACCCGTGTTGACCTCGAGCATCGCGGCTTTGAAATAAGCCCGCGCATGCGCGAACGGGGCAAGGGGTTCGCCGGCGGATGGGACGTCGTGCTGGCGCAATACGTCGCGGACGCAAATCGTTAGAACAGGAGGAGGACAATGCAGCTCTATCATTTTCCGTCACCCAACCCGCAAAAGGTTACCTTTGCCCTGAAGGAGCTGGGGCTCGATTGCGAGCTCATCCCGGTGGATCTGGCGAAGGGAGAGCATAAGCAGCCAGCTTTTTTGGCGGTTAACCCCGCTGGGCGGGTGCCGGTGCTGGTCGATAACGGCGCCACCCTGACCGAGTCGCAGGCGATCCTCGCCTATCTCGGTGAGAAGACCGGCCGGCTGTGGCCGACATCGGCGGCCGGGCGGGGAGAAGCGCTGCAGTGGCTGTTTTTTCTGGCCCAGCACATCATGCCGCCGGCCGGCCAAGTAGCGCTTCGCGTCCGCGCCAGGGTGACCGGGATCGCCGTCGACGAAGCCGCCGTCGCCCAAGGGGAACAGGCTATAAAGGCCGTGCTTCCGATCGTCGAGGCGCATGTCGCGCGAAACCGCTGGATGCTGGGCGCCGAGTTCAGCCTCGTCGATTGCGCCTATTGCCCGATCCTCAACGTTGTCGAAAAGGCCGGCTTTAGCTTTGCGGATTTTCCGCAAGTCAGCGACTATTTGGCGCGATCGCGCGCCCGTCCCGCGTGGCAGCAGACGCCGAAACTCCCGTTTCTGTGAGCCCGAAAGACAAAGCAGTGCTTATCGGGGCGGTCGACGGCCTGTCGGGGGCGAGCGCGCTGATGGGTTTCCTGCTGCTGGCGGTTTTCTCGGGATCAGCCCCGGCCGAAGTGAAATCTGTCACCTCGAACGGGTTCGAAGTTGTCGACACAACCATGATCCAAGCACCCGCGGAGCGCGTTTATGCCGCCCTCGGTGAAATTGGCCGATGGTGGAGCTCGGCCCACACTTACTCGCACGATGCTTCCAATCTGAGCATCGACCTCAGAGCCGGCGGTTGTTTTTGCGAGCGGCTGAACGATGGCGGCTTGGTTCAGCATATGTCGGTCGTGTACGCCGCGCCGGGGCATGGTTTGCGCCTGCGCGGTGCGCTTGGCCCTCTGCAAATGGAAGGCGTAGACGGCGCGCTCAGCTGGACCCTGAAGTC
>JAFAHP010000324.1 GCA_019237175.1 Alphaproteobacteria bacterium | reverse complement strand
TGGGAGGGTGAGCGCAAGCAGCAGACCGATCGATACCCCCACAGCTCCCCCCTCACCCTACCGTCTTCCCCGGCGAACGAAGGAAGAGTGGCTTGCTGATCGCACTCACCCCAGCAGCTGCTTTACAATGGCACCGGCGCGGGCCATGTCGATGACCCCGGCGTGCCGCTCGCGGAGTGCGGCCATGACCCTGCCCATGTCGCGGGTACCCGCAGCGCCGAGTTCGGCGATCGCTGAGTGTGCGGCAGCGGTGATTTCACCTTCGCTCATTTGTTGCGGCAGAAAAGTCTCGATCACCACGATTTCTTCGTTCTCGCGCTGCGCCAGATCAGGCCGGTTTCCCTGGTGATAAAGTGCGATCGATTCGCGACGCTGCTTGATCATCCCTTGCAGCATGCGGGTAATGTCGGCATCGCCGAGGCCATCGGTATTGCCCTCGCCGCGGGCCGCGACATCGCGCTCTTTGAGCGCCGCCAGGATAAGCCGGACCGTCGAAACCGTGCGGGCATCGCGCGCCTTCATGGCTATTTTGAGCCGATCAGTGAAGGCCTGACGCAACATCGCCTCGCCTCGTAATAGGAGAAGCCAGCCTAAACTGTTTGATGGCCCGCGGCAATTCCGCCTGACCATATGCATAAGTAACTGAACCTGCGCAACGATCGCGGCGGGGCGGTTGACCGTCGGGAATGGGCTGGTTATTTCTTGACGACTCCATTACGCGACCGGGAACCGCGGGCGGCCGGCCTGCGCTTTGCCCACGGGATTTCAATTCGATGCGGGACCCATCGCCGCAACCGCCTGATTGCAACGCGGCGCTCGTGCTGGCGGACGGGACGGTGTTCTGGGGCAGCGGATTTGGCGCTCACGGGGCGGCGGTCGGTGAGGTTTGCTTCAATACCGCGATGACCGGTTATCAAGAGATTTTGACTGACCCCTCCTATGCCGCGCAGATCATCAGCTTTACGTTCCCGCATATCGGCAATGTCGGCACCAACGCGGAGGATATCGAGACCGCAACCCCATTCGCGCGCGGGCTCGTTATCCGCAGCCGAATAACCGCCCCAGCGAGTTGGCGGGCCGCGCGGCCGCTCGATCGCTGGGTCGAGGATCATGGCCTCACCGGCATATCCGGGGTCGATACACGCCAATTGACCCGGCTTATTCGCGACTCGGGTCCGCCCAGCGGCGTCATCGCCTACGATCCCCGCCGACCGCTCGATATCCCGGCGCTGCTGGCGCGAGCGGCGGATTGGCCCGGTCTCGAAGGCATGGATCTCGCCAAAGAGGTGAGTTGCACGCAAACCTACGAGTGGGATGAGACGATCTGGCGGCGCGAGGGGGGCTATGGCCGGCAACATTCGCCCCGCTATCATGTCGTTGCGATCGACTACGGGGCTAAACGCAACATCCTGCGCATGTTGTCCGCCCACCGGTGTCGGGTGACTGTGGTGCCGGCGACCGCTTCGGCCGAGGATGTGCTGCGCCACCGGCCCGACGGCATATTTTTGTCGAACGGACCGGGAGACCCGGCCGCGACCGGAGATTATGCGGTGCCGGTCCTGCACGAACTGATCGCGTCCGGCAAGCCGATCTTCGGGATCTGTCTGGGGCATCAGCTGCTGGCGTTGGCGGTCGGTGCGCGCACCCGAAAGATGGCACGCGGCCATCGCGGCGCCAATCATCCGGTCAAGGATCTTTTGACCGGCAAGGTCGAAATCACCAGCCAGAACCACGGTTTTGTCGTTGATCCCGACACCTTGCCGATCGGAGTCGAGCCCACTCACCTGTCGCTGTTCGACAATACCAACGAGGGGCTGCGAATCGTCGGCAGACCGGTGTTCTCGGTGCAGCACCACCCGGAAGCGAGCCCCGGCCCACAGGACAGCCACTACCTGTTCGAGCGCTTTGTCGCGCTGATGGCCGAGCATGCCTAGGCGGGACGACATCAATAGCATCCTAATCATCGGTGCGTCACTTTCGGCGTCATGGCCGGGCTTGACCCGACCATCCGCGATCCTTCCGGCCTGCGCATTCCTGGATGCCCGGATCAAGTCCAGGCATGAGCGAAGTACGGGTGGTATTCGCGTAGGGCCTAGGTGGGACCACATCGTTTCGATCCTGACCATCGGCGCCATTCTTTGGGCGTCATGGCCGGGCTCGACCCGGCCATCTCAGCGACTCAGAGCGGCCTGTCGTAAAGATCCGTCCAATTGGGATTCTGCGATTCGATCAGTTGGATCTTCCATGCGCGTGGCCAATGCTTGATGTTCTTTTCCCGCTGAATCGCGTCTCGGATGTCGGAATGATGCTGGGCATAGACGAGCCGCTTCAGCTGGTAGCGTCGGGTGAAGCCCTCGATGACCCCCTCGCGGTGCTCCCAGGCACGTTTGGCAAGATCGCTCGTCACGCCGACGTACAACACGCCATTGCGGCGGTTTGTCATGAAATAGACCCAGCCACCCTGCATGGGAGGAGCCTGACCGGTCGACGTATGAGTCGCAATGGTGAAGGAGATGGCCGGGTCAAGCCCGGCCATGACGAGGTTGGGGAACGGAGGCCTCGTGCCTAAGCGCACCGACATCGCGAGCATCCTGATCATCGGTGCAGGACCCATCGTCATCGGACAGGCGTGCGAATTCGATTATTCCGGCGCTCAGGCGTGCAAGGCGCTGAAGGCCGAAGGCTACCGGATCGTGCTGGTCAACTCGAACCCGGCGACGATCATGACCGATCCCGAGTTGGCCGATGCTACCTATATCGAGCCCATCACGCCCGAGATGGTCGAGAAG
>JAFAHP010000247.1 GCA_019237175.1 Alphaproteobacteria bacterium | reverse complement strand
CCTGCCGAGCTGTCTCTGGGGTCCACGGCGCACCGTGGCGGCCGATTTTGTGCCAGCGCTGCCTCCCCTCCACCGTGCGGTAGAACGCGAAGTAAGTCACCGCCGCGCTTTTCTGACGCCGAGCGGCAAACCCCGTAACGGTGAGATCCCAGATGATCTGCCCCGATGCCAGCGCCCGTACCTCGCGCAGTCCGATTGCCTTCCGCATCACCTTCGTCTCTTTGCTTGCTAGCTGCTTGCTAGCGAGCATATAGCAAGCAGGAACGCACAAAACATAGCAAACAAAGGCAACGGTGATCAATGCTGATATGGCGGAACCACGGGAGTCTTACAGGGACTATCGGGGAAGTCTCAAATGGTCGCAAATGTGCGGAATTGCCCTCCGAAGGCAGAGGTCGTGAGTTCGAATCTCGCTGGGTGCGCCACTTTAGCAATAGCTTAGAAGCCGTACCGGGGTGGTCGCACCGCTGCCGCTACCGGATGGCAACCACCGGCTGGTAATCGACCGCGCCACTCCGGTGGCGAGCTCCCGAACCGCGATCCCAAGGCCGGCGCCAAGGTTCATGGCCCACTTCCGATATTGAGAAATGTGCCGCCCCATGATGGGGCATCGGTTCGTCAGGGCCAAGGGTCCAATCGCTGATCGGGCGATCATCCAAGCGGTGATGCTGATTTGGCGCCGAGCGCATGCCAAAGACGTCGTGCATCAGGCTGGCCTGTGCTTCCTCTAAAATTGAGATAACCGCTACCGGTCCAGCAGATCGGCGCAACTCTTCGATCGCGTCGTGAATATGGAGCAATGCCGCTTTCATTCCTCGCTCCTCTAATCCTCATGGATAGATGGTGCCAATTGACGCGGCCAAATGTGAGGGGGTTCACATCTCATTGACCGCTCGACGCGATTTCCGACCCGGTTACGGTCTCTGGTCGCAATGGGGATGGGGCGAGTCGTTGGCTGATTGGGTGGAACTCCATCACAACCGGCAGTAATCGGGTGGGTTTAGAACCACTAATGACGATAACGTCGATGCTTTGCATAGTTTCGTGACAGAATTGTCTGATTTCACATCGGGCGATGACGCTTGGGAAAGGCCTGACGGTTACCTAATTCGTACAGCCCCTTCGCAAACTTCGCATCTCAGGACGCACGTTTAAAGCTGCGACAAGGGCGGGCTGGTACGCCTCAGGCGCTCGATCTTTGCTTAGCCAACCGCTGCAAGGGCCCAGAATCGTCCAGATGTTCACTTGCAGGGTCTCTCTGACACTTTTTGAACACATCTCGGCGAGGAACCCGTCGAAGCCGCCAGTGTTACCCGCATTGCCATGAGTCCTGAAGAAGTGCGGGAATCGAACATTCTTGGGGGCGCGCAAGCGTCAACAAGCAGTTACGGCTTTTTGAGCCGTCGAACGCGCCGATCACATCGATGAAATCGAGCGCCGTTCCGAAGGTTCGGAAAGCTGTCCCGCCGGCACCGGGGAGGAGAGCTAGCGATGACCGAAGAGCGGGCCCGCTACTACGCCAAGAAGCTCGCGTTCAACATGGGCATCACTTTTTATGTGGTGCGCAGCCGAGGGGACGGAATCTACGCGGTGCAGGTGCCGTGCGATGACTGCGAGATCCTTGCGGTGGTCTCGCCGCCAGCCGGCGTGTACGATCGACAGGCAGCGTGAACGATGACGCCCCGAGTTGCTGATGGGGCTCGCGCGCGCATAACGAGGGCGGAAGACTTCGCGTGCGGAGGGTCAGGCCACCAGCCATGGGCCCAACGTTATCGGGAAGAACGGGGTTGTCACCTCGGTGATCATAGACCCAGGTAGTTGACGGCCCTGCCCCGGGTTGGCGATGATGTGGTCGCGATGATCGAAGGCTCCCACGTCATGATCGCCAAGTAGTGCGCTTTCATGCTCTTGCCGCGGTGCTGACGGGTGCATCGCTCGCGCTCGCGGGTTACACGTCGCCGGCATCTGACCAAACTGTCGTCATCACCCAATCCGACGGACTGAAGCATTCGGTCGACCGGGCAATGGTCGAGCAGTTGCCAGCCGTACAAGAGCACATTTTGTTCCTGACGGGACACGGCCCTGAACAGGAAAACTTCACGGGTGGGTTGCTCTGGTCCGTACTCGAACACGTGCGCGCGTTGGGCGGCGATCGAGGAACGCGCATCCGCCGAGCCATCATGGTGACCGGGCGCGACGGCTATGCCGCCGTGCTGGCGGTGGCGGAGATTGATCCGGATTTCGAGGGTAAGCAGGTACTTCTGGCCTATCGCCAAAACGGCAAGCTCATACCGCTGCGTTTGGTGGTCCCGGGTGACCGCTACGGTGGGCGCAGCGTCCGCGACGTGGTGCGGATCGAGCTGCGCTAGCCGATGCCCTTTTCGGGACGGCAACATCGATTTGACATAGACGGTGCGTCGCGTCCGCCGACCAGGAGGGATCCGATCCGGTCGGAATGGCCGAGCCTACGGCGGCGGAAGCACTGTGCCGGATTGGAGCGCTCCTCCAGATTCATCGCGGCTCTTCTCGATCAGCGTTCCAATCAGATCTAAGAGCGCCTGATGTTCGGGGTTCCGCGTCCCCCTGCTGAGGAACGCGCCGATATCGATATGGCTCGGCCGGCCGCCGGATGGAGCGTTCGGCTCGTGCCTAATGAACACGGCGCCGGATGCAGGATCGCGGCTGAGAAACCACCGGTCCCCGTTGGGGCTGTTGTAGAGCTCTCTCGTCTCGATTGCCATCCACGGCTCCTATCTCTGAGGTTCCTCGTGGTGAACACAGAGCTTGACCTATGAGTGCCCAACGAAAAAAATACAGCCGCAAAAACGCCCCCGATTCCTCTTACGGCATAGGCTCGTCGTCTCTTGGGTGACCGGCAGAGGCAGATTGGCGCGGTTACAATGCCGCACCCCGGTACCGATATCACGATCGGCCCGCCGAGGTTCCCGAGAAAATGATCACGCTCGATCTCGAGATCGCGAGTTCGCCGAAGCGCTTTTCTCAAGCACCGGCCCCACCGCCGGCCGGCCCGCAAACCGAGACGCCGCGATCGAAGTGATGACCGTCGAGATCTATCGCCCGCTCAATCAACGCTAGAACCATTGGACCAGTAGAGATGCTCAGCATTGCACCCGCCACTCGTCCCGCCCGAGCCGTACTATTGGGAAAGCTATCCGGGGCTGAGCGGTCGGCGCTCAACAAAGCCTTGGCAAAGGCTCTTGCCTTCCGCGATGCCGGAAAGGTGGCGGAGGCTCGGGAATGGGCGGCGGAACTGGTCAGGCTGCTCAAAGCGCACGATCTTTTGACGTGAGAAACGGACACCTGTTCCGGGCTGCGAAGGTCAATTCGCTTTTGCCTTTGTTTCGGTGACGCGGCTGCGCGTTCGGTCCTGGCGTTACGTGCCGGGGTTCCTGGGTCAGTCGTTTCGCGCCGCGCTTCAAGCCAGGCGTGCGGCCGGCAGTCTTGCGGTTTCCAACCACAGCGCTCAGCAGAAGCCCCCCGCAATCCCGCGAAAGCAGTTTTGCGAAATCCCGACCCTGGCGCGCACACCAATGGCGCGGCTCGACATCACGAGGACAACCGCCAATGGTGGCATCGCATCACCGACCGCGTTGTCGCCGTCTCGGGCGGTCCCGATAAACCGCGGACCCCAGCCTAATACCTTGTTGCGACAGTCCGGGCATAAGATCTCCGCGGGCTGCAAGCCGATAAGAGTTTTGGCCGCGCACCCTATTACCTCTCCCAGCAAGCGGAGCGCGGGAGGCTCGAGGCCTCAATCCATCAATCACCTCTTCAGCGTGTTCCCAATTCAGACCGCTGGTATTAGGCGAGCGACTCCGTCATCGCCGAGTAGACCAATGTGCGCAAGTCCCGGCGCAATGTCAGGCGCGCCTCGCTGCCGATCACCTGGGTCATGAAGACGACCGTCAGCTCTTCCCGGGGGTCGACCCAGAACGCGGTTGCGGCGGCACCGCCCCAGAAATATTCGCCAAGTGAGCCGGGCAAGCGGGTCTTGGCTACGTTGACGTTCACCCCGCAGCCAAGCGAGAAGCCAACCCCGGCATAGCCGGATTCGCTGAACATTCCGGGCAGCGCCATGTCCGCGACTTCCCGGCCGTCGGGCAGGTAGTTGAGGCTGAACAGCGCGACCGTCTTCGGGCTGAGGATCTGCACGCCGTCGAGCGTGCCGCCGTTCAGCATCATGCGGCAGAAGCGCAAATAGTCGTGCGCCGTTGACACCAGCCCGCCGCCGCCCGATTCCAGCCGCGGCGCGTTGGCATAGGTGCTCTCGCGCGCGTCGTCCTGCAGTCTCAGGCCACGGCTCTTGGTCTCTGGCTGATAGCAGCAACTGAACCGCTCGATCCTGTCCGACGGCACATGGAACGCGGTGTCGTGCATGCCGAGCGGCGCGAACAGCCGCGTACGCAGGAACTCGCCAAAGCTCATGCCGGACAGCTTCTCGACCAGATAGCCGAGCACGTCGATCGCCACCGAATAGTTCCAGGCGGTTCCCGGCGAGAAATCGAGCGGAATTTGGCCAAGCTGATCGACCATTTCCGGCAATCCGCCGGGGGTTTGACGGTCGACCACCTTGGCTCTCCGATAGGCGGCGTCGACCGCGGTCCGGTTCATGAAGCCGTAAGTGAGGCCGGAGGTGTGAGTGGCGAGATCGATGACCTTCATCGGCCGCAGGGTGGGCGTCGTCAGAAAGCTGGGCGGTCCGTCGGGCAGCAGCGAGGGCACGCCGGTGGCATAGACGCCAAGGTTGCTCCAACTCGGAATGTGGCTGTGGACAGCGTCGTCGAGGCCGATCGCCCCCTCCTCGACCAGCATCATCAGCGCCACGGCCGTGATCGGCTTCGACATCGAGTAGATGCGAAAGATCGTTTCCTCGCGCATCGGCTTGCCGCGCTCGATGTCCATATAGCCGCACATGCCGGTATGGACCAAGTGACCCTTGCGATAAACGTGGGTCAGCATCCCCGGTAGATAACCGGCGTCGACATAGCGGCGCTTCATCACTTCGTCGAGCCGCGCCAATCGCGCCGACGACATGCCCACCGTTTCCGGTTTCATTAGTGTTCTCCGCCTAAGGCCACTCGCTACCGCCAGAATATCGTGCCGCACAGCTGAAGGCGATCGCGTCCCAATTGCGGCTATAGCGCCCACCCCCGCGGTTCGGCAATTGCCGATGGGACGTGTTGACGCGTCTTTAAACGAGCGGACGCCGTCGGCAGACCTCCATGCGGGATGGCAGTGTTGCCGGAGGAACCGACATTTAGCAAAGAATATGAGCTAAAGCTTTAAAAGGAGTTGGGCATGACGGTTGCGCGCGAATTGGCAGAATTCTCGGCTGGCGTTTCGCCGGCGGACCTCCCCGGCCAAACACTTGAGCACGCAGCGATGCTGATCGCCAGCACCATCGCCAGCGCGGCGATGGGGAGCGGCCTCGAATCCGCAATCATCATCCGTTCTCTTGTCCGCGAGCGCGGCGGAAACCCCGAGGCGTCGCTATGGTTTGACGCTGGTCCTCAGGTGCCGGCCGCCGACGCGGCGCAGGTCAACGCCGTGATGAGCGATGCCGCAGCTTCGGATGACAGCGATTTGCGCAACATTGTCCATCACGGCACCACCTTGGTCGCGACGGCTTTCGCCATCGCTGAGCGGACCGGTGCCGGTGGTGAGGACATCCTGGCCGCGATCGTGCTCGGCTATGAGGCGGCCGGGCGCATCGGCGAAGCAATTACCCCGGGCTTCCGCGAGCGCGGGTTGCATGGCTGTGTTGTCGCAATCTTTGGCGGCGCTGTCGCCGCCGGCCGGCTATTGCGGCTGGACCCGGCACAGCTGGCCCACGCCATCGCCCTCTCGGCGACCTCGATCGGCGGTCTTGCGGCGGCGGCCAATACCAGTGTCGCGCGCGAGTATCACGCCGGGTTGGCTGCCATGCTCGGCATTCAGGCCGCCCTCGCGGCGCGGCGGGGATATCGAGCCGAAGACCGAATTCTCGAAACTCCGCGGGGCTTCTTTGAAGTTTATGGAGGGATCGACGGCACAACCGGCGGAGCGAGTGTCGCGCGCGGTCTTGGCCAGTCTTGGGACATCATCACCGATATGGCGGTCAAATTGGTGCCGGGCGGACATCCATATCACGCTCTTGCCGAGGCCGCGGCGAATGCGGCGCGAGCAGCGGATGTCGCGCCGGAAGCGATCGATACGATTACCGTATCGCGACCCGGTTTCACTGCACTCAGCGGGCCATTGCACCCGACCGATCTGATCGGCATGGCGCACAGCCCGGCCTATTTCGTGGCCGCGGGCGCAGCCGATCGGGATTTTTCCTGGAGCCACGCAACACCCGACAAGATTAGCGACCCGCTGATCCACCGGCTAATCGACAAGATCCAGGTGGGTCCTCCGCCAACGGACAACCTCGCGCTTTACCGGCAGGGTGCCACGGTCACGATCACCACAACAGACGGGCGCACCAGCGCCAGCACCGTGTTCGCGCCCAAAGGCTCGGCGGCCCGCGGGATCGCATGGGCCGATATCGACGCCAAATACCGGGCGTTGGTGCCGCAGGCGCGGATCCCCGAGCGGCAGATTGAAGCGAGCCTCGCGATCATTCACCACTTCCGCGACATCAGCAACGCCTCGGCGCTGACCGCCTTATTACGGGTCTGAGTGCAGAGGGCGACGCGCTCGGCGGCCCCTTTTCGCGTTCCATCGCGCGGCGAGGCGATCGCAATCAGCAATCGCCAGCACCTGCCGGCACAGGGCCAATCCGCTGTCTTGAGCCGGGATCAACCGCCGGCTCGCGAACGGGTTGCGCGGACGATCGCGAGCCGCCCCTCGTGCCACAGGCAGTCGGCGCTGGCAAAGCCGGCAGCTTTGATCGTTTGCATCTGCGCCTCGACACCGCCGATCAAATCGAACAGGTCGTAATCGAGAAACGCGCCGCCCGGTCTGAGCACGTCGGCTATTCCGCGATAGCACGCGGCGATTTGCCCCAAATCGCGCAGGTTGTGGATCGCGATCGCCGAGACCGCGAGATCGAAGGGGCCGATCCCCTCGGTCCAATCGGGGTCGCGAAGATCGCCGACCGCGAATTTGACCCGCGCCCGATAATCTGACAGCCGGTCGCGGGCGCGGTCGAGCATCGGCTGCGAATAATCCTGCAGCGTCACGACCGCTCGCGGAAAGGTGCGCAGTACCTCTTCGGTGACGACACCGTAGCCGCCCCCGACGTCCAATACCTCGATCTCGGCGTCCCACGCCGCGGGCGCTGCGGCGAGCATCCGTCGCAAGCGCAGGCGGCGCTCCTCGTCGCGTGTGACATCGCGGGCGATCCACTCGTCGACATAGCTGCGCGAATGCCAATCATGATGATCGACCCTGATGCCGTCATCCTCCGAAGACATGGCCTCTCTCCTATTCAACGCACCGGAGCGCTGCTGAACCTTGGTGCTGCTTGCCGCACGGCGCAGCCGGGGCGCCGACCGACAGCTCCTAGCTCCGCCCGCACGCGACGGCCGTAACGCGTCTTGACAATTCGCGCCGCGCTCCAACTGACCTATCGACAGTCCGGAGCTTGCGACGGCGCTTCGATTGTGACAACCAGTAGATCGCGCAATTCAGAGATGACGGAGTGGGATTAGATGCCGCGCTACGATTTCGACCTGTTCACGATCGGCGCCGGCTCTGGGGGCGTTGCCGGCTCGCGCCGCGCCGGCGGCTATGGCGCACGGGTCGCGATTTGCGAAGAGAGCCGTGTCGGCGGCACCTGTGTTCTGCGCGGCTGTGTGCCGAAAAAGCTATTGGTCTACGGCGCACAATTCTCCGACGCCTTCGCCGACGCTGCCGGCTTTGGCTGGACCGTGCCGCCGCCGAGTTTCGACTGGCCGAGCCTGATCGCCGCCAAGGACAAGGAACTCGACCGGCTGGAGCAAATCTATCGCACGATGCTGAAAAATAGCGGTGTCGAACTGATCGAAGCCCATGCCATCGTCACCGACCCGCATACCGTCGAGGTCGACGGCCGCAGCTACACCGCCGACAAGATCATGATTGCGTCGGGAGGCCATCCGACCGTGCCCGATATTCCGGGGATCGAGCACGTCATCTCATCGAACGAAGCGCTGAGCCTGCCCGAGCTGCCGCGGCGTATCGTGATCGTCGGCGGCGGCTATATTGCCGTCGAATTCGCCGGGATCTTCCGAGGCTTCGGAACGGAGGTGGTCGAAATCATCCGGCGTGAGGATTTGCTCTACGGTTTCGACGACGACATTCGGGTGGCGGTCGCCCAGGAGATGCGCAACCGCGGCATCGAGATCCTTACTCGCACGCAGGTCGCGCGCATCCAGAAATGCCCGCACGGCTATTCGGTGTTCACCACCCTTGGTCAGGAAATCTCGACCGATCTCGTCATGTACGCGACCGGGCGCAAACCCAATACCCGCGGCCTCGGCCTCCCCCAGATCGGTGTCGAGCTGAACCGGGAGGGTGCCGTTGTCGTCGACGAGTGGCAGCGCTCGACGGTGCCAAATGTTTATGCGGTCGGCGACGTAACCGACCGGCTCAACCTGACGCCCGTGGCGATCGCGGAGGCCCGGGCGATCGCCGAGACCCTCTACAACGACAACCCGGTCAAGATGGACCACAACGATGTTCCGACCGCGGTGTTCAGCCAGCCGCCGATCGGTGCGGTGGGACTGACCGAGGCAGAGGCGCGCCGCAGTTACGGCGAGATCGACGTCTACAGCGCCCGCTTCAAGCCAATGAAAAATACGCTTTCCGGCCGCGACGAGCGCACCCTGATGAAGATCATCGTCGACGCGGCCAGCGACCGGGTGGTCGGCTGCCACATGCTCGGCGCCGATGCTCCCGAGATCATCCAGGGTTTGGCGATTGCGATCAAATGCGGCGCCACAAAAAAGCAGTTCGACCAGACCGTTGGCATCCACCCGAGTGCGGCCGAAGAATTTGTCACGATGCGCGACAAGGTGGTGCGCCCGACAAAATTAGCGGCGGATTAGGCAAATAGGGCTGCTTTTGAACCGGCCCGTTGCGGGATCACATTGGTTTTCGCGATATGCTTGAACCCACCGACGACCTGCGCGATTTTGTTCAGCCGTCTCTGCTCGGCGCATTTGGGACCGATATCTCGGCAGCCGAAAAGGCTGATGCGCTCGCTCGCTTGAGGCAGCTAGCTCGGAAAAGCCGGCGAGGCCTCGAAAAACAGAGGCGCGAGTTTGAGGCAATGTATGACGAGGCAAGCCGCCGTCTTCCGAGCGAAGGTCTTGTCATGCTAGCTGAGCGCGTTCGTCAAGGTGAAGCAGGTGCCCGCGAGCTGCTTGACCCTTGGATGGATGCCTTGCGGCAGGCGCAGTTGGTTCCGAACACGGAAGGCCAGAGGTACATCCAAGAACTATTAGACTTTTCTGGAGGGTGGTTAGCTCTCTACCAGGAAGTTCGTAAGAAACTATTCCAATTAGCGGCAGAGCGACGGCCCACAAATCAGATTTTGCGCGCGCGGCCGGTCGAGGGCGAGGTCGGGTACGGCGAGTTAAGCCGGGAGCACATCGCGCGATACCCAAAGATCCGAGCGCGCCTTGCCGAATGAGCCGCGTTGGCTGCCGATCGAGGCCGTGATCGAGCACAATCGACTGGAACTCAAAACGACGGGGGAGCCACACCTGCTTCGGGACCGCGGTTTGCTCGAAAGCGCGCTCGCTCGCCCGAGAAATTTCTATACCTATGGCGAAGAAGACATCGTTGTGTTGGCAGCAATCCTTATGGCGGGGATCGCGCGAGCGCACGCCTTCGAGCAGGGAAACAAGCGCACCGCTTTTGCGGCGATGCGACTCTTTCTACGAAGCAATGGTTATGACACGGCTTTTGAGGACACAATCTTTTGGGCAGAGAAAATAATCGAATTGGTCGAACATCAAGCGAGTGAAGAGGACTTCGTCGCGCTCATCCGCCCATTTGTGGTCGAAAGGTAGCGTCCCGGCCGCGAGCGTTTGCAGAAAACGCTTGCGTCGCGCGAGGGACACGGTTAGCGTGCCGGCCATGCTGCAGATCAGCACCTATATGTTTGCGCGATTTTGGTACCGCCGGTACATGATGGCGGCCTAGGAATCGCAAATCCGCGTTTTTTCCGAAGCCGCCCGCATCCGAGGCGGCTTTCGCGTTTCAGGCTCTTCTCGACCCGAATGTCGCCCGACGGTGCAGCGGCCTCCAACCCTGGAGGTGATGCATGACAGGATTGTGCCCGAAATGCGCGACGACAGCGCCCGGAGGATTTGTGACATGAGCGAGGAATGGTCTCCCGGCAGCTGGCGCGGCCTGCCGATACGCCAGGTGCCG
>JAFAHP010000778.1 GCA_019237175.1 Alphaproteobacteria bacterium | reverse complement strand
GGCGGCCGCGCCACACTTGACGCATCGCGCGCATACGGTCGATCGGCGCCGCCTCGGCCTCGCGAATGCTGCGTCCGGTCAGCGTGATGAACGCATCCTCCAGGGTGCGGCCGCCGGTCTCTTGGCGCAGCGCCGCGGCGGTGCCTTGCGCGACGATCCGGCCGTGGTCGATGATCGCGATCTGGTCGGCGACGCGCTCCGCCTCCTCCATGTAGTGGGTCGTGAAGAACACGGTGGCGTGCTCGTCATGGCACAGGCCGCGAATGAATTCCCAGATCTGGTTGCGGGTCTGCGGGTCGAGCCCGCTCGTCGGCTCGTCGAGGAACAGGATGCGCGGCCGGTGCTGCAGCGCGCGGGCGACTTCGAGCCGGCGCTTCATGCCCCCGGAGAAACGCTTGACGTAGTCATGGCGCCGCTCCCACAGGCCGACGAAGCGCAGCAGCGTCGCGATGCGCTCGTGGCGCTCTACCCGCGGCACCCGGTAAAGGACGCCGTGCAGCTCCATGTTCTCGGCCGCGGACAGTTCGTCGTCGAGGCTCGGATCCTGGAACACGATGCCGAAGGCGCGGCGCACCAGCAGCGGCTCTGTGACCGGATCGTGGCCGGCGATCAAGAGCCGGCCCTCGCTCGGCATGAGCACCGTCGTCAGCATCTTGATCGTCGTCGTCTTGCCCGCGCCGTTGGGGCCGAGAAAGCCGAAGATGATGCCCTCCGGCACCGCAAAAGAGATGTGGTCGACCGCGGTGAAGCCGTTGAAGCGTTTGACCAGATCGCGGGCCTCGATGATCGCCCCCATTCTCTGTTACCGAACGATCTCCCCGGCCGAGCGCCGCCGCAAAGCGATCGAGTGTTGCGCTACCGCCGGATGCTTGTGTTGCGAACGACGGATTGCGCTCCGCTCGTTATCCTACGGGGGCCGTCGTCGACAGGCCCTGCTCGGAGGATCATAGCGGCTGCACGCAGACCTGCGTCGGGTTGACCGTGAAAGTCGAGCCGTTGCGGCCAAGGCTTGTCGCCATAGCCGCGGTGCGCCGCGTCAGTGTCGTTGGCTGACGACTGGCAGCCATTCGGTACCCTATCGCATCTCACTGTGGTTTCGCGGCAAAGCGGGCTCATATTGCTCGACCAGTCGGATTACTCGCGCTCCAACGGGGCACCGTGGGCGAGTTCGGCATAGAAGTGATATGAATCCTTGGGGCGGCGTTCGTGCGTCTCGTAATCGACATGCACGAGGCCAAAGCGTTTCGTATAGCCCAACGCCCACTCGAAATTGTCCGTCAGTGACCAGACGAAATAGCCGCGCACCGGCACGCCAGCTTCGATTGCATCCTGTACCGCGCCGAGATATTGGCGCAGATAGCTGACACGCGCTTCGTCCCGAACGCGGCCGTCGCGGTCGATGGTATCGGGGAAGGCGGCACCGTTTTCGAGAATGTAGATCGGCAGATCGCCGGCGTAGCGCTTTTTTGCGTCGATCATCACCGCGCGGAAAGCGTCGGGTGCGATCTCCCAGCCCATATCGGTCACCGGCACGCCGGGCGGCGGCGGCAGCCCGGCGGCCTCGAACGGATGGCCGGGGTCGCGGCGCACTCCCGAACGCGTGTAATGGTTGAAGGCAAAGTAATCGAGCTTCTGCCGGATCAAATCCATATCACCGGGCTCGACCAAAGTGTCGATCTCGACAGCGAGCGGCTCGGGGTAGTGCCCCAGCATCTGGGGGTCGGGAAACGAGCGGTTCCACAACGCGTCGAGGGTTACGCACGCGATTTCGTCCTCTTCGTGCTCGCTCGCCGGTTCGTAAGGGTGGAAGTTGTAGATGTCGCCGAGCATCAGGTCGGCGCGTTCGGCGCGCATGGCCAGGACGGCATGCCCGTGCGCCAGGTTCATGACATGAATGGCATTGAGCGCGCTCTGCCGGCCGCGAACGCCCGGTGCATGCTCGCCGTCGCCATAGCCCTTGACGCAAGCGCAGTTAGGCTCGTTAAACGTCGCCCAGTGCTTGACTCGATCACCGAGCCGGCGCACCGCCAGCAGCGCGTAATCGGCAAACCACTTTGCGGTGTCGCGATTCTGCCAACCTCCGCGATACTCGAGCGCTTGCGGCAGGTCCCAGTGATAGAGGCAGATCCACGGTTCGATACCGGCGTCGAGAATGCCGTCGACCAGGCGGTCGTAGAACTCGATCCCCTTCAGATTGATCTCGCCCCGCCCCTCGGGCAGGATGCGCGGCCAAGCGGTCGACAAGCGGTAGGCGCCGAGCCCCAGCTCGCGCATCAGGCGCACGTCTTCGTGCCAGCGATGGTAATGGTCGCAGGCGACATCGCCGGTGTCACCGTTGGCAATGTTGCCGGGCAGGTGGCAAAACGTGTCCCAGATCGACGGACCGCGCCCATCCTCGCGGACGGCACCCTCGATCTGATAGGCCGCAGTCGAAACACCCCACAAAAAACCGTCGGGAAAACTCGTCGCCATACTTGCTGTCTCGCCTTGGATAAGATTCGCTGGCGCGATGATGCCTTGGCAGCAGGCCCAATCAAGCGGACACGGCGCCGGGAAGGCGCGCTTCAGCCGTGCACCCGTGCCGGCGGCGGTGGAGCACCCCCGATCATGCCTACGCCGTCGCCGAGACGCATTTCATGCCAGAGAGCGGGAGCACGCATCGCGACGTCTGGCGGGCGGCCTGACAACGACATCCAGCGATCGCGCTCCCATGACGTGACCGCCGCTTCGATGCGGATGGACGTGCCCGCGGTAGGCGGGCCGGCTCCCAGAGCAGACCACGGGATCAGCGCCTCAGCCGTGATGCGCGGTTGATCGGCCCCAAAATAAACCGCTTTTCCGCCGCGGACCGGAACGCAGCCATGGACGACAGCCGCTTGTGCGACGCCGGCGCACAATTCGGCAGACATTTCCGGATAGTCGTGAATCTTGGTCCGCGGCGGGATGAAGAACAGCGTAAAGTACCGAGGCCCTGCGCCGAGATCGACCGCGAGTTCGACACGGTAAGCATCAATCAGCGGAAATGGGCCGTCATAGGCCAGCAGATCGATGTCGAAATAATCCTGTCCGATCGTTGCCAATTGCAGACCGCGCTCGCTCCAGGAGAGATAAACCTCGCCGAATTCGACGGCGCCCGGCGAAGCCGTCAGGCGCGGCAACAGGCTCGCGGGCTTCGGCCAGTCTGCGAGCGAGCGTCGAGACAGGTCGATGTCGGCGTGCGGAATCAGGATCTCGGCGGTACCCGGTGACGGCACCGTCGCCTCGGCGTGGACCTCATAGGCTCGCCGGTTGGCGGATGCAAGCGCCGCAGTCAATCGCCGATAGGGCTGGTCATTGATGTCGACGAGCCCGAAATCGTAGTCCTCGCCATCGGCGCGGCCGCCTTTCGGGTGGTCGTAATACTGAAACCAGTGGGCGCCGATAACCTCCGGGATTGCGGCAAAATTCTCCGCGGCCGCGGCCGCCCCGGAGGCTCGCTCGGTTTGGGTTTCGACCGTCATCAAATGGCCGTTGTTGCGGTTGCCTGTGCGGTTCTCCCGGGCCGCAAAAAACCATTCGGAGACCAGCACTGGCTTGCCGCCCGACAGTTTGCGAAGCCCATCGAAGTAGTAATCGGCTATCCAGCCGTCGCCGGCGTCGACATTGTAGTTGGTGGCGATTGCGTCGACATAAGGCGCCATCGCCCGCACTGCTGCCGCATCGTAATAAATCGGCAGCCGATCGCCAAAATAGAGCGCGTCGGGGTCGGCGGCGCGGATCGCTCGCGAAGCCAACGCATAATAGTGGTGGGCGACGATGCCGCACCATTCACGCACGACCTTGATGCCGGTGCCGCCCGAGCGCATTCGCGTCATCCGTGTTGTTGCCAGCAGCGCCGCCCAGGAATCAACCCCCGCGGGCGGCACGAAATCGGCGGTAAAGCGCTCCCAGTCGCCACCATAGTGCCGGCGCAAGGTTTCGAGCCAACGTTGTTTGGTCGCCGACTGAGCCGGCTTTATCGAATAGAAGACAAACAACGCACCCGCCCACCACCCGACCTCGTTGTCGGAGAAATAGCCGATCCTGTAAGGGGTGCTGCGGTACGGGGCGACGAGCCTCTTGGCCAGCGCCATCATCCGCGTCTCGGTCTCGGGCGCGAACGGGTCGAACCAGTGAAAGCGCGCGTTGCGGCCGAGTTCGAGATTGACGATGGTCGGCAGTCGCAATTCTCGCGGCTCCAGCGACCAGCCGCCGGCGCTGTTGAAACCCCAGGCGGCGAGCCGATCGCGGGTCGCCTCGACCCATGACTCCCGAGTTGGGGAAAACGCCGTCCAGCT
>JAFAHP010000749.1 GCA_019237175.1 Alphaproteobacteria bacterium | reverse complement strand
CTGACATCGGTGGGCGGCTATCCCGGCGACGACGAGAAAGGCTTAGCGCTTTTCGCCAAACTCGACCGCGCCAAGATGTCGGAAGACTTCTTAGCCGCGGCAATGTGGCTGAAATCACGTCCGGACTGCACCGGTAAGCTCGGCGCCGTTGGCTTCTGCTTCGGCGGCGGCATCGTCAATCAGCTGGCGGTGCGGATGGGTCCGGATCTTGCCGCCGCAGTCCCATTCTATGGAACTCAGCCCAGCGCTGCCGACGCGGCCAAAATCAAGGCGCCAATAAACGCGCAATACGGCGAGCTCGACGCGCGCATTACTGACGGGTGGCCAGCCTTCGACGCCGCCCTCACCGAGGCGCACGTGACACATGAGGGTCACATTTACAAAGGCGCCAATCATGGCTTCCACAACGACACGACGCCCCGCTACGACGAAGCCGCAGCCAAGGAAGCCTGGCAGCGCACCTTGGATTGGTTCAACAAATATCTGAGGACCTGAACCGAAGGGCGAAGCCGATGACCACGAAGGACTTCACGGTATTCGACGGCGACTCGCACGTGGTCGAGCCGCCCGCGCTGTGGGAGAAATATCTCGAGCCGGAGTACCGCACCCTCGGCAAGCACGCGCTGTGGCGCCAGGAGGGCCGCACCGCCGCGTATCTGAAGGTCAACGGTGAGATCTTCCGCGACACCGGGAACCCCAACCTCCCGCGCCATGCGCTATGGCGGCCCGGCATGAGTTGGGACGCAATCGGCGAGCTCGATCCGCACACCAGGCATCCAATGACCGAGGGCGCCTCCGACCCGCGGGCGCGGCTGGCCGATATGGATGCAATGGGCGTCGACCAGACGCTCTTATACCCGACCTGGTTCGCCGAAGGTTTTTTCCTGGTGCGCGACCCGGACGCGGCTTATGCGCTGGCCCGCGCGTACAACGACTGGATTGCGGATTTCTGTAAGGCGGGCTCGAACCGCCTTTTCGCCGTTGCGATATTGCCACTACAAAACATGGATTTCGCGCTCGAGGAATTAGAGCGCGTCGCGCGCGTTCCGTGCTTCCGCGCCGTCTTCATCCGGCCGATGTTTGTCGAGGGCCGCTATCTGAACCACACCTATTACGAGCCGCTATGGGCGGAGCTCGAGCGGCTCGGCATCACCGCGGCGGTGCATCCCACACCGGGGTTGTGGAACCCGGAATGGACCTCGCACGGCCCGTTCTTCGAGAAGGTCAAGGACCGGCTCGCGCAGCCCGCGGTTCCCGGCGGGGGCGGCGGGCCGTTTGCCGGGGGTGCGGCGGCGAGCAACACCACCTTCAGCCGGGCAACGCCCCTTGGCCATCCGTTGGCGCCGATCCTCGCCCCTTGGCTCGACAACCATATGTTCGTTGCGTCCACACTGATCGGTTTTGCAGTCATGGAGCGCTACCCGGCGATGAAGGTCGTCGTCGCGCACGGCAAGGCCTCGTGGATGCAGGAGGTCCTCGAAAAGATGGAGGCCTCGACCCGGGTGATCCCGCTATTGCATCATTATCCGGTCAGCACCGAGCCCGAAGAGATGTGGGAGCACGGCCACGTCATGCTCGGCTTTGACGCCGAGGAACGGCTGATCCAGAAATTGCCGCAGGACTTTGCCGCGAAAGTCATTTGGGGCTCGCGCTACCCGCATCACGATGCAACGAGCGCCTGGGATGCATTGGCCCGGCTGCGCAACGCCAACGTTCCGGAGCCGCTGATCGCCCGCATAATGGGTCAGAACGCCGCCGCTCAATTGGGCATCGCGATAATTAACCAGGCCGCTGGGGTGGAATCATGAAAGCCAGCACCGACCATATCCTGACCAGCCATGCCGGCAGCCTGCCGCGCCCCGACGAGCTGATCGAGGCTTGGGGGGCAAACGACGAACGCGCGCTGACGCAAAAGCTGACCGCGGCGGTTGCCGAGGTGGTGCGCCGCCAGCGCGATCTCGGCATCGACATTCCGGGTGACGGCGAGTACGGCAAGTCGATGCCGCACAGCGTCAATTACGGCGCCTA
>JAFAHP010000675.1 GCA_019237175.1 Alphaproteobacteria bacterium | reverse complement strand
AAAATGATCGCCGGCGACACTGCAAATGCCGGCATATGGGTTCGCCACTTCATCGGTTTGGCCTTGATGCTGCTGCTGGTGACGAGAGTATTCGGCATGTCCGTTTTGCGGTACCTTGCGGAGTTCGTCTATCCTGGTCTTATTTTTGGCATGATGCGCAGCTTCACCGAGCACCGCTGTGTTACCAGCGGTGTGAATTCCGCCGAATTTCAGCGGATTGAAATTCGCGGTGATTTGGCGGCATGGTGCGGGCCTTGGTTATAAGTTCGCGGCGCGGGTTGCAGGCATATGGTGCGGCCAGCAAGGGCGAGAATGACCGGGGTGGCGTCGCTGGAGCGGTTGCCGCAACCTCGGTCCCGATCCGGTCAAGCATGCCGCCGTGCTCGGCCCCATCAAGGCCGAGCCCTTCGGGTGGCCGCGAAAGGGCGGCCAGCCTTGACAGGCCCTGCGCGCGGCGGCGGCGAGATTTGGCGGTCGGGACGGAAGAATGCTCGCGGCGCGGGTCGAACCAAAGAATGACCCTAAAAAAGAGAACAAGACAACGGAGCCGGTTCTCAAAGCAAGCGTACGCGTCCGCGGTCAGAAAGGCGGATGGTTGCCGAACAGGTCGAGTTGACAAGGATCGCCGTCACATCTGGGTGCGATGGATTGGCGGTGGCGGCGTATTTGGGCCAAGTGGGCCGCTTCGAATTGCAAAGCGAGATCCATCAAGGCGTCCGCAATGTAAGCGGCGGCTTCATCGGAGACGGCGTATCTGGGCAATTTGTCCAGGCGCTCGGGCGTCATCGCGGCTGCTCCGGGCCTGGCTCGCCGATCTCATCCTTCATGCGGAAGCTCTTGCCTTCGATGACGACCGTGTCGGCATGGTGCAGGACGCGGTCGAGGATGGCGGAAGTCAAAGTGCTGTCGTTGTTGAAGATCTGCGACCAGTGTTTGTAGACGCGGTTGGTGGTGATCACCATCGGGGCGCGCTCGTAGCGCTGGCTGATGATCTGGAACAGCAAGTCTGCGCCGCGCTTGTCGATGGGAAGGTAACCGAGTTCATCGACGATCAATACGGCAGGCTTCAGGTAGCGGTGGAACTCGCGCTTGAGGCGGCCGGCGGACTGGGCGGCGGCCAGGGTATTGATGATATCGACGGCGGTGGCGAAGAGCACCGAGTGTCCATTCAGGCAGGCGGCATGGCCAAGCGCGATCGCCAGATGCGTCTTGCCGAGGCCGACGTTGCCGATCAGGACGACGTTGGTCTGCGTTGCAATGAAGGCCAGGCGGAACAGGTTCTGGATTTGCGGCCGGTTGATCTTTTTCGGCCAGCTCCACTGGAAGTCGTCGAGGGTTTTGAGCACCGGGAAACGGGCGTTCCTGATCCGCCGCTCGATGCTGCGTTGTTCCCGTATCGCGGCCTCGCCCTCGATCAGCTCCGCCAGATAATCCAGGTGCGGGAGCTGCTGCGCGGCGGCCTTGGCCGCCAGGGTTTGGTAATGGCCCCGGATATAGTGCAGCTGCAAACGCTGCAGCTGGCCCTCGAATTGGGCGTGATCACTCGGGGTCATGATCGTTTACCTCGTAAGCATTGAGGTCGGGGGGAGCGATGTCGATGTCGAGCAGGTCGTGGCGGCGGGTGAGTTGCAAGGGACCGGCTTCCGGCAGCGCCCGGAGCCGAGCCTCGAGGATGTTGGCGATGTACTCGGCGCTGAAGGCCTGGAAGGCGAGCCCGTCGGCGATGGCGCGCGCCACGAGATCGGCGGAATAGATCTCAGCCAGAGCGAGGATCTTGCGCAGGTGATGGCGGGCGTTCAGCCTGCGCTGCTCCAGGCCGTCGTAATAGGCTTGGGCATCCGGCGACAGCGCGAGGAAGCGCAGCATCAGGCGCTGTTCGCGGGCGTTGTTGCGCTGGGCGAGCAAAGCCTTGGCGTGGTCGGGATCCTCGATGTCCTCGTGACGGCCATAGCGGCGCGGGTGGCGAGCGATGAGCTGATTGTCGAAGAAGATGCAAACCCGATCCGGATAGGCTTTGACCGTCAGCCGGCGGTGAGCGTATGAGGCGGGGACGGAATAGCGGTTTGTGTCCAGGGTGATGCGGAACTGGCTGGAGGCGGCGCAGGTCGTGGTTTGCGCGATATCATAGGGGTTCGGGTTGAGGGGTCGCAAGTGCGGACGCTCCTGCGCCAGCAAATCGACGGGCCGCTGTTGGGTTTCGCCGTGGATGCGCAGGTTGGCTATTGTGTCGAGCCAGAGCTGTGCGGCCGCTTGGATCGCGCTGAAATCGGCCGGATCGAGCCCATTCAGGAAATTCTTTTTGACGTAGCCCACCCCTGACTCCACGCGCCCCTTCTCGTTGCCGCGGGCGACATTGCAGGCCGCGATCGCAAAACCATGGTGGCGGGCAAAGTCCAGATAGCGCGGATTGAACACCGGCGCGGCGCCGGCCAGGCGCTGCAGAACCGCCGATTTGAGATTGTCGACCATGATTTTGGATGGAACGCCGCCGAAGGCCGCGAAGGCGTGTTCGTGGCAGGCAAGGAAATGCTCCATGGTCTGGGAAACGGTGAACTCCACGAACATTTGGCGGCTATAAGCCAGCACCATGACGAAGAACGAAAGCCGGCGGCGGGTGTTGCCCACGGCGACGGTTCCCTGGGCGCCCCAGTCAACTTGCGCGCACTCGCCGGGCGCGAAATGCAGCTTCAGATAAACCGGCCGCCGGGGAGGTTGGATCCGGCGGATGTAATCCCGCAGAACCGTCATGCCGCCGCAGTAGCCCTCTTCGCGCAGGCGCTGGAAAATCTGCTGAGCGCTATAGGGATGGGCGTCCAGCAACCGTGTGATGCGCGGCTTGAAGGGATCGAGAACGCTGCCTCGCGGCGGGCTGCGCCGCGGCTCGAAGCGCGGACGCGCCAGCCATGCCGAGACCGTCTGCGGATGAAGGCCCAGCGCCCGGGCGGTCTGCGTGATCGTCAAGCCTTGGCGATCATGGCAATCGTGGATTTTGCAGAACGTCTCGTAATCGATCACGGCCGGCTCCGCAGTCCGGCGTGGGCATGACCGCCCCCGCCGCGGATGAGCTGAGAATGTCCTGCCCCAGTTGTAGCAGGCGGCCGGTGGCGCGGACGATGTCATCTTGTAACGGCGTTCCCACAATATGGGCGATTAAGCCAATCAGAACAGCAGGTTGCGCCGTTAAGACCTCTTGTAACGGCGAGCGCGCAGCTTTGTCGGTTTTGCCTGTAGACTCAGCGGGTTGCGCCATTGACATCTCTTGTAACGCAGCGCCGGCGCGCCGGCCCTTGCGCCAATAGCCGGGATGGCGCGACCGCCACGCCTGGACCCGGGCGGCGTTCACCGGACCGCGGAAGTAATCTTGGTTCTCGGGCTTGGCGAGCCAGCGCGCCTGGCTGGCGGTTTTGCTGGCCGCCCTGCAGGCGGGAGCCGGGCAGTAACGCTGGCGGTGGCGGTTACGCGGGTCCGGACGAAATAACTTCCGACAGCACTTGCACTTACGGCGCTCTCCCTGCCCCATCGCGTCCCCCCTGCAGGGGGCGCATCATCAGTCAAGCTGAGGTCTATCCGGCCTCAATGATCGCTTTGAGCCGGCGCGTTCCTTCGCCATCTCCAGAGTGTTCAATCCAATGCGGCGGCCAGGCCTGTCATCGCAATTTCAAACCGCTGGCTTTAAGCTAAATTCAGACCGCTGCTGACATCGACGGTCCTGGACGAAGAGAGCGAATGCGTTCGGCGACGATCTGTAAGGCGATCATGTCGCCACAGAACTCGTTGGCTCTCGGATCGGGGAGCACGGCCCTGAAAAGTGTCCAGGCATTGCCCACCAGCCGGAGGTAAGTTCGCTTCTCCTCGTCGGTCCCGAGAAGCGCGTCAGCAGCGCTCTTGATGGCGGCCTGCCGTTCAAAGCCCTTGACCTTGAGAATGTCCTCA
>JAFAHP010000623.1 GCA_019237175.1 Alphaproteobacteria bacterium | reverse complement strand
CTCCGGACTTCACGGTCGACGACCGTCGCCGCACCCCGCCCATAGGGAGCTGCCTCGGCAATTGCGATGAGCCGCTCGGCCTGGACGGGCAGAATCGGAAAGGCGATCTTCCCCACATCGTCGACGTCGAGCGTCGGCATAAAGATCTCGCGAATTCCGCCGGTGCAGAAATCGCCCGGCCGCTCGACGGAACGAAGGCTGTTGAGCAGCGCGGCACCGATCGACGACATGGCGACTCCCCGGGAAGCTGGATAGCGGAACAATGTTCTTTGATTCGGCGCGCCGAGCCGTTCAAGAAATTATACGAAGAGAATGCACGCGTGAGAAATCGCGGATGGAGATCAGAAGATCGTCAGTCTTCCACCGGCCTGCGCAGGCTTTGACTATCTGATCCCGGATCTGATCGCACCGATCGATCATCTGCATCCGAGCCAAACTCCCGGTAGCAGCGCCGCCGCGATCAGCTAACCGAGAGCCCGCCGCTGGTCCGCGTCTGTTAAGTGTGACGGCGCCCGGAGGCACAAACAGACAACTCCACTTGAGTTGGAATTATCGGCGCATATCAATGATTGATGCGGCTGTGGTGCCCAGGGGCGGAATTGAACCACCGACACACGGATTTTCAGTCCGTTGCTCTACCAACTGAGCTACCTGGGCGCACCGGCGAGCGGCGCTTATAGAGGATCGGGCGCGCGCCTGTCCAGCCACTCGATCGAGGAAAACCGCGGATACCAAAACCCGTCATTCCGGGCAGGCCCGGTCAATCGAAAACGATGACGCCGCGCGCCACTTCGCCCGCCAGCATCAACCGGAAACCCTCGTTGATCTCGTCAAACCGATAAGTCCGACTGATCAGATTGTCGAGATCGATCCGTCCTTCCATATCGAGATCGGCAAGGATCGGAAAATCGATGTTGGGCCGCACTGAACCGTAATAGGTACCGCTGATGACCTTTTCGCCATAGACGATTTGCGAGGGGTTGATTGGCGCACGCGTCGAAAACGCCGGGATCCCGACCAGCACCGCATGTCCGCCGGGAGCTGTGGCGTCGATCGCCTGCAGTGCGGTCGCCTCGCTGCCGATCGCGTCGAAAGCGGTGTCGACGCCAAGCCCGTCGGTCAGTTCGCGCACATGTCCGACGAGGTTTTCAGCATTCGCGTTGACCGTATGGGTGGCGCCAAAGCTGCGCGCATAGTCGAGCTTGTTGTTCTTGAGATCGCAAGCGATGATCGGGTGCGCGCCCGCAAGTCTGGCACCCTGCACGACGTTGAGCCCAACGCCGCCGCAGCCGATCACCAGTACGCTCGACCCGGCAGCGACCCGGGCATGGCGGATCACCGCACCAATGCCGGTCGCGACACTGCACCCGATAATCGCAGCATGGGTAAACGGCAGGTCGGTGCGGATTTTGACGATCTGCTCGGCCGGACAAACGACCTCCTCGGCAAAAGTGCCGATCCGCGCCATCTGATTGACCGGCTCGCCGTTCAGCTTGACGCGCGATGTGCCGTCATGCATGCGCCAGCGCGGCGAGTCGTTGTGACCGATGCACAACACCGTTCTTCCCGACGCGCAATACCGGCACCGGCCGCAATGCGGCCGAAACGAAAAAATCACATGATCGCCCGGTTTGGCCGCAGTCACCCCGGGCCCGATCTCGGCGACGACGCCGGCAGCTTCGTGCCCGAGCACCATCGGCAACGGCAATGGCCAATCGCCGTTGATGATGTGCCAGTCGCTCATGCAGACACCGGCAGTCCTGACCTGCACGCGCACCTCGTCGGCTCGCGGCGCCTCCTGCTCCAAATCGAGGATCTGGAGCGGCGTGTTGATCTCGGTCAAAACCGCGGCGCGCATCGGCTTTCTCCTCGATCGGGTTGCGCCATGCGGCGGCGGGCGGCCCCAAAGCGATTATTCGTCCGCGGCAGCCGCATCTCCGGGTGCCGCCATCATCGCCTCGGCGACAAGACCGGCATTGGCGCGGATCGCCCGCTCGATCGCCTCCCCAACTTCGGCATGCTCGCGCAGGTAGGCCTTGGCGTTTTCGCGGCCCTGGCCGATGCGTTGGGCCTCATAGGAAAACCACGAGCCTGATTTTTCGACAACCCCGGCCTGAACGCCGAGATCGATCAGTTCACCGCGCTTGGAGATCCCTTCGCCATACATGATGTCAAAATCAACGACTTTGAACGGCGGTGCCATCTTGTTTTTGACGACCTTGACCCGGGTCTGGTTTCCGATGACTTGGTCACGTTCCTTGATCGCGCCAATGCGGCGAATATCGAGCCGGACCGACGCGTAAAATTTGAGGGCATTGCCCCCGGTCGTCGTCTCCGGGTTGCCGAACATGACTCCGATTTTGTAGCGAATCTGATTGATAAAGATGACGATCGTGCGCGAGCGGGAGATCGAGCCGGTCAATTTGCGCAACGCCTGGCTCATCAAGCGCGCTTGCAGACCCATATGACTGTCGCCCATTTCGCCTTCGAGCTCGGCGCGCGGTACGAGTGCGGCAACCGAATCAATGACGAGAACGTCGATTGCGCCGGATCGCACCAGTGTGTCGGCGATTTCGAGCGCCTGCTCGCCGGCGTCGGGCTGCGAGATCAACAGATCGTCGACATTGACCCCGAGTTTGCGGGCGTAGGCCGGGTCGAGCGCGTGCTCGGCATCGATAAACGCACAAGTGCCGCCGGCGCGCTGCCCTTCTGCGATCACGTGCAAGGCGAGCGTCGTCTTGCCCGAGCTTTCCGGGCCGTAGATTTCGACGATGCGGCCACGCGGCAAGCCGCCGATGCCGAGCGCAATATCGAGGCCGAGCGAGCCGGTTGCGATGACCTCGGTATCGCCCGCGGTTTCGTGCGAGCCCAGTTTCATGATCGAGCCCTTGCCAAAGGCTCGCTCGATCTGTCCAAGCGCCGCGTCCAAAGCCCGTTGCTTGTCCATCGCTTCGTTGTCCAACAGGCGCAATGCCGTCTGCATGCCGAGGCCCTCCGTTATTTCACAGCCGGCGCTGGCGTGCAACGCGCGGCCGCGTGCAGGAGTGTACTCGTTTTGTTCGATTACGCAATGGGCGAGTTGCGCAACTCCAAATCGGCGCGCAACACATCCTTAACCTTCATGGCCAACTGCTTCAAGTTGAACGGTTTTGGTAAAAAATGAATATCCCGTTCCTGGTCGAGACGCTGGCGGAACGCATCTTCGGCGTAGCCGGAAATGAAAATCACCTTTATCTCGCGGTCAATTTCGCGCACCTCGCGAATCAAGGCCGGCCCGTCCATCTGCGGCATCACGACATCGGTGATCACCAAGTCGATGTGGTCGGCGGCGTTGCGAATCATCTCAAGCGCAGCTTCGCCGCTTTTTGCCTCGATCACCCGATACCCTTTGTTGCGCAGAGCGCGTGCGCCAAACATGCGTACGGCATCGTCGTCCTCGACCAGTATGATCGTGCCGCTGCCGGTCAGGTCTCGGCCAAACCCGGGTTCGGGCTCGACAGCGTCGGCCGGCGCCGCATCGGCGGTTAGATAGCGCGGCAGATAAATCGAAAATGTCGTACCGTGTCCCGGAGAACTCTCGACAAAAACAAATCCACCCGTCTGCTTGACGATGCCGTAAACGGTCGACAGGCCGAGCCCAGTGCCAGAGCCGACCGCTTTGGTCGAAAAGAATGGCTCGAAGATTCGGGTTAAAGTGTCGGGGGCAATGCCGACGCCGGTGTCGGCGACTTCGATCAGCACATAGTCGCCGGCTGGCATGATCTCGGTTCCGCGCCGGACCGGCCGCGGCTGGTGCGATTTTTCGGTGCGGATCGTCAACCGGCCGCCCTCCCGCATCGCATCGCGGGCATTGACCGCAAGATTAATGACAACCTGCTCGAGTTGCCCTTGGTCGACCTTGACGAGGCCGAGATCGCGCCCGTGGATGAATTCGAGCTCGATGTTTTCGCCGATCAGCCGCCGCAGCAGATGCGACAATTCCGCCAGAACATCAGTGATGTCGAGCACGCGCGGCTGCAAGCTCTGCTGCCGGGAAAAAGCGAGCAATTGGCGCACCAGATTGGCGGCGCGGTTGGCATTCTGCTTGATCTGCATGATGTCGGCAAATGCCGGGTCGCCGGGCCGTGATCGCAGCAGCAATAAGTCGCAAAACCCGATCATCGCAGTTAGGAGATTGTTAAAATCGTGCGCCACTCCGCCGGCAAGTTGGCCGATCGCCTGCATTTTTTGCGATTGGGCAAACTGCCTTTCGAGGTGCTTGCGTTCGGTGACGTCGATGAAATAGAGCGTTAGATTGGCGCCCTCTTCCATC
>JAFAHP010000592.1 GCA_019237175.1 Alphaproteobacteria bacterium | reverse complement strand
CGGCCTCGACGGGATTTGGGGACTCAAAGGGTGGCAGTGGCTCTTTATTTGCGAGGGGGTGCCGACCGTACTGCTGGGCATGGTCGTAATATTCTATCTGACGGACGGACCACAAAAGGCGGATTGGCTCGAGGCCGACGAGCGCCTTTGGTTGACCGACCGGCTACAGCGCGAACGCATGGTGCGCGAAGCCCACGCCAAGCATTCGCTGTGGCAGGCTTTGAAGCATCCGCGGGTGCTGTTGCTGAGCCTTGTCTATTTCGGTAACGCCGCCGCCAATTACGGTCTCGGTTTTTGGCTGCCGACAATCGTCAAGAATTTTGGCATCAGCAATCTCCAGACCGGGTTCGTGACCGCGATCCCCTACGTTATCGGAGCGTTTTCGATGGTGCTGTGGCCGCTGTTGTCGGACCGGATGCAGGAGCGAAAATGGAATACCGCACTCGCCTTTCTGGTCACTGCGGTCGCTCTGGCGGCGTCGACATGGTTTCCGAACCCGGTGCAGAAGATGGCCGTGCTGAGCATCTGCGCGCTCGGGTTATTTGCGATAGCGCCACTATTTTGGACTTTGCCAACCGCGTTTTTGAGCGGCACCGCTGCCGCGGGCGGTATCGCGCTGATCAATTCAATCGGCAACCTCGCCGGTTTTGCCGCGCCTTACCTCATGGGCTACCTGAAGGACGCCACCGGCGGCTTTAGCGCCGGGTTGCTGGCGGTCTCCACCTTGCCCTTCCTGTCCTTTATGTTAGTCTTGGCATTGGGCCACAACCCGGCGCTCGAGCGCGCTGCGATACCGGCCGAAGGAGCCGCCGCCGGATAGCTTAAACGACAGCAAGCGGGCGATGCGGCGGGGGAGGGGGCTCGACACGGATCGGGTCGCCGGGACGGACCTCACCACCGACCAGGACAACACCCATGATCCCGGCCTTGCGCACAAGGCGGCCTTCGGCGTCGCGGTCGAGCGTTGCGGCCATCAGCCCCTGTTGTATCTTGTCGAGCTGAGCGCAGGGGTTGCGCAGCCCGGTCACCTCGACGACCGCGTTCTTGCCGATATGGAGCCGGGTTCCGGCCGCGAGACCGAGCAGACCCACGCCCAAGGTCGTGATGTTCTCGCCCATCTGGCCGGGTTTCACATCGAAGCCCGCTTGGCGCAACGCGTCGTGCAGTTCGGCATGGATCAGATGGACTTGGCGCAGATTGGGATCGGCCGGATTGCGCGCGACGCGCGAGCGGTGCTTCACCGTCGCACCCTGATGCGCGTCGCCGGCGACGCCGAGCCCGGCTACCAGCTGAATACCGGCTTCGTTGCTTTTGACGAGAGTGTGCCGGGGGCTGCGGCTCACCGCGGCGACGACACCTGTCATGCTTTGCCTTCCGTTATTCCTCCGCCGCCCCCGACCACGGGTCGGGGAGGTACCGCCATGACCCGCAATTTTTCACCCGGCCCTCACGGCACCGCTCGCATATCATGTTACTGCGATTTCGCGGTGTCGGCGAGAAAGCCGAGTGCGACCTTCAGCGCGGCTTCGCGCACCTCGGTACGATCGCCGGGAAAGACGTGACGCTGGGTCCGGCAGACGCCGTCGCATCCGGCGAGACAGACGATAACGAGGCCGACCGGCTTTTCCGCGCTGCCTCCGCCCGGACCGGCCACCCCGGTAATCGAGACGGCGACCTCGACGGGGGCGCGGACGATCGCACCCCTTGCCATCGCCGTTGCCGTCTCGGCACTGACCGCACCGTGCGCGGCGATCGTCGCCGGCGGCACGCCGAGCACTTCGATTTTAGCCTCGTTCGAATAGGTCACAAAACCGCGCTCGACGACATCCGAAGAACCGGCGATCGACGTCAGCGCCGCGGCGAGGAGGCCGCCGGTGCAGGATTCCGCGGTCGCCAGATGCCAACCACGGGCCCGGTAGGCATCGAGCACCTCCGCTGCAAGGTCTAGAACTTCAGACGCGAACATGAAGCATTCCCTTGATCACGGGGATTGCCGCCAGTACGAGAACAGCGTAGCCCGCTGCCAGAATGTCGTCGAGCATGATGCCCAACCCGCCTTTTACACGTCGATCGACCCAACGCACCGGCCACGGCTTGGCGATGTCGAACAAGCGGAACAGCAAAAACGCCAAGCCCCAGTCAAGCGGATCAAATGGTGCTGCAAGCACCGCCACCCATTGGCCGGCGACTTCATCAACGACCACCATATCAGGGTCCTGAACCCGACCCGCCGTGGCGACGACGGCGGCAGCCCAACAGCCGATCGCGAAGACCAAAGCGACGGCGACGGCAAGACCGGCAATGCCGGTAACAGCGCGGATTGCCCAACCGATCGTCAACGCTACCAGCGAAGCGCAGGTGCCGGGAGCCAGTGGGCTCAGCCCGACACCAAACCATGTCGATATCAGCATCGCGGGATGATGCAGCGGCATCTGAGCGTGGCGATAACGAACACACTCGCTCGCGGCAATGACGCTCACAAGGGCAGCTTAACGGTCGCGATTGCCTGCGCCGCGATACCCTCACCGCGGCCGGTGAAGCCCAGGTGATCCGTGGTCGTGGCTTTGACGCTGACCCGGTCGCAGGCGATGCCGAGGATTGCGGCGACGCGCCCGATCATCGCCTCGCGATGCGGGGCGATTTTCGGTCTTTCGCAGATGATTGTCACATCGACGGCAGCCACGATGCCGCCGCGTGCGCGGATGAGATCGGCGGCGAGGCGCAAAAATTGGTCGGACGAAGCGCCGCGCCATTTCGGATCGCTTGGCGGGAAATGCTGGCCGATGTCCCCCGCGCCAATCGCGCCAAGCACGGCGTCGGTCAGCGAGTGCAAACCGACATCGGCGTCGGAATGTCCAACCAGCCCCGCATGATGCGGGATGCTGACCCCGCAAATGACGAGCTTGTCGCCGGGGCCAAAGGCGTGGACATCGAAACCCTGCCCGATGCGCACATCACCGAACCGCGCCGCGCGCAGGCGTTCGGCTGTGGCGAGATCCTCGGGGGTTGTGATTTTCATATTGGCTTCATCGCCGGCGACCAGAATTGGCATTAGCCCCGCTGCTTCGGCCACCGCCGAATCGTCGGTCGATGCGCGCCCCGCTCCGGCGCGGTGGGCGGCGAGGATCGCCTCGAAGTGAAAGCCTTGGGGCGTCTGCGCGCGCCATAAATCGGAGCGATCAACCGTCGTTTGTATCAGATCGCCCCGAGCGCGCTTGACCGTGTCACGCAACGGCAAACAGGGTATCGCGGCGGGTGCCCGGTCAAGCGCGCCAATGATTCGATCTATCAGTGCTTTCTCGGGAAAGGGCCGCGCTCCATCATGGATAAGCACGCGGTGCGGCCGACGGACCGCCAGCGCTTCAAGCCCATGGCGCACCGATTGCTGCCGTGTCTGACCCCCGGCGACCGGCGGCAGAACATTGAGCCCGGCGACGGCACGATCGAATAAGTCGCGGTCTTCGGGCCGGATCACGACCTGAACATTGGCGATAAGGGGATGGCCGGCAAACGCCGCGATCGCATGGTGCAGCACCGTGTGGCCGGCCAGCGGCAAATACTGTTTCGGCTGCTCGCCGCCGAAACGGGTGCCGCGTCCGGCCGCAACGACAAGCGCGTAAACGGATTGCATTGCCAAAGGGTAACCGACGCGTTTTGCCTTAGCCACTGCCATTGCTTTGCAGCGGGTAGATGTTGCACCGCAAAAGGAAAAGGATTACCATCTGCTTAATTGCTAGGCAAATACACAGTCTGCTTAGAAAATGGGCATAAATCTCGGTTCTGTTGCGATCGACCCGCCGGTAATCCTGGCCCCGATGTCGGGTGTTTCCGATCTACCATTTCGCCGCCTGGTCAAACGCTTAGGCGCGGGCCTCGTGGTCTCCGAAATGATCGCCAGCGAGGCGATGATACGCGAGAGCCGCAAAACGCTGACAATGGCGAAAAGCTGCCCCGAGGAGCAGCCGATGGCAGTGCAGCTTGCCGGCTGCGAACCGCGGGTGATGGCCGAAGCAGCCAAGCTCAATGCCGATCGCGGTGCCCAAATTATCGATATCAATTTCGGCTGTCCGGTCAAAAAAGTTGTCAACGGCCACGCCGGCTCGGCGCTGATGCGAGACGAGATACACGCCGCCCATATCCTTGAGGCCACGGTCAAAGCCGTCGACGTACCGGTGACGCTGAAGATGCGCACTGGCTGGAACGAGGAGACCCGCAATGCGCCTCGGCTTGCCCGAATTGCGCAAGCTTGCGGCATCCGCTTGATTAGCGTGCACGGCCGCACTCGCTGTCAATTTTACGCTGGTTCGGCCGATTGGGCTTATGTCCGCGAAGTCAAGGAGAATGTCATAATACCGGTCGTCGTAAACGGCGACATCGAGAGTCTCGAGGATGGCGATCGTGCACTCGCGCAATCGGGCGCCGACGGCGTTATGATCGGCCGCGGCTCTTATGGGAGGCCATGGTTTGTAAGCCAGGTGATGGCTTGGCTCACCGATCGACAAAGAATTCCGGATCCGCCACCCAGCGTCCAGCTGGCTATCGTCGAGGCTCACTACGAGGACATGTTGTCCCATTATGGGACCGATGTCGGCCTGCGCATCGCCCGCAAGCATGTAGGCTGGTATTCCAAAGGGCTGCCGGGCTCGGCCGAATTCCGGGCCGCGGTCAACCAGGCGACCGACCCGGCGCGCGTCAAAGCCCTCATCCGGGCTTTTTACGAGCCATTTCTGGCTCGTCCGCTTCCAAGCGCTCCCCGGCCTGCGAAGGGAGCAAAGGTAGGGGCGGCGAGTCTGGCAGCATGATCCGGCACTTCCGGCGGCGCCGGGCCGGTGCGCGTCTCCAGGCCCCAGCTGTTCTCGACGCGACAGCCGTATTAACGACGATTCCCGCCGCGGTCATCGTCATCGATAACGACGGCAAGATCCGCATGGCCAACCCCGCCGCGGAGCAATTCTTTGGCAGTAGTGCGTTAGCATTGTACGGAACCGCGCTCTCCGCATTGGTAGCGCCGCACAGTCCGATTTTGGCCGTTATCGACACCGTCCGGCGCGTCGGCAACACGATGTGTGAATACGATATCCCGCTCGAAGGACTGCGCTTTGGCAGCCGCACCGTGACGATCCAGGCTGCACCCGCCGGCGATGCCGCAGATCAGCTAGTCCTGATCCTCCACGAACGCTCGATCGTCGATAAGCTCGATCGCCGGCTGACCCACCGCAACGCGGCCCGCTCGATAACGGCGATGGCGGCAATGCTGGCACACGAGGTCAAAAACCCTCTCTCCGGCATTCGCGGGGCCGCACAACTCTTGGAGCAGGACGCAGACGAGGCCGGGCGCGAGCTGACCCGGCTGATCTGCGACGAGACCGATCGTATCGTCGCGCTCGTCGATCGTATGGAGGCTTTCTCCGACCATCAGCCAATCCAGCGTGAAGCAGTCAACATTCACGAGGTGCTGGAACGGGTCCGCAAGCTCGCACAATCCGGTTTTGCGCGCCATGCCCGGTTCGTCGAAGAATATGATCCCTCGCTGCCGCCGGTGCACGGTAATCGCGATCTTTTGGTCCAGGTGTTTTTGAACATCGTCAAGAATGCTGCCGAAGCGGTGCCGACGACCGATGGTGAGATCGGTTTGAGCACGGCTTACCGTCACGGCTTGCGGCTTGCGGGTCCTGGCGGCGAGGGGCGACGGCATCTGCCGCTGATGGTGACGGTCACCGACAATGGCGCGGGCATTCCTGAAGACATGCGCGCCTATTTGTTTGATCCGTTCGTCACTAGCAAACGAAACGGAACTGGCCTTGGTCTTGCATTGGTCGCCAAGGTGATCGGCGACCACGGCGGCGTCATCGAGTTTGAGAGCCAGCCCCGTCGAACCGTGTTCCGGGTGTTTTTGCCGGTGGTCGCGCAGGACGGGGTCGGGTGATGGGTTCGACGATCCTGGTAGCCGACGACGACCGAGCGATCCGAATGGTGCTCAACCAAGCTCTCATTCGGCTCGGACATGATGTACGGATGACCGGCAACGCCGCCACGCTGTGGCGCTGGGTTGCCAACGGTGAAGGAGATCTCGTGATCACCGATGTGATCATGCCAGACGAGAACGGCCTCGATCTGCTCCCTCGCATCAAGAAAGTTCGCCCGGATTTGCGCATCATCGTCATGAGCGCGCAGAACACATTGTTGACGGCGGTCAAGGCGACTGAGCGCGGGGCCTTCGAATACCTGCCCAAACCTTTCGATCTGCGCGAGTTGGTCAATGTCGTCGAGCGCGCGCTGACGACACCCCAACAACAGCGACCGGCGGCACCGGACGATGATCTCGAAGATCAGCTGCCGCTGATTGGCCGCTCGCCCGCGATGCAAGAAGTTTATCGCGTGATCGCGCGCTTGATGGGGACCGATCTGACAGTAACCATCGTCGGCGAAAGCGGCACCGGCAAAGAATTGGTCGCACGGGCGCTGCACAATTACGGCAAGCGCCGCGGCAGCCCATTTATTCCGATCAATATGGCGGCAATTCCGCGCGAGTTGATCGAAAGCGAGTTGTTCGGGCACGAGCGAGGCGCCTTTACCGGCGCGACCCAGCGCACCATGGGGCGGTTTGAGCAGGCCCAAGGGGGAACGCTTTTCCTTGACGAAATCGGCGATATGCCGCTCGAGGCCCAAACGAGGTTGTTGCGTGTTTTGCAGGAAGGTGAGTTCACCGCGGTCGGTGGGCGCGTGCCGATCCGTGCCGATGTTCGCGTTATAGCCGCAACCCACCACGACCTCCGCAATCTCATTCGCCAAGGGTTATTCCGGGAGGACCTGTTCTATCGGCTAAACGTGGCGCCAATCCGCCTGCCGCCACTGCGCGAACGCACGGCCGATATCCCCGCACTCGTACGACATTTCGTAGCTCTCGCGGTACGCGAGGGGTTGCCGCCAAAACGCCTCGACGATGAAGCGATGGACCGGCTGCGTGCGCATCGATGGCCAGGCAATGTACGTGAACTCGAAAATCTGATTCGGCGCCTGGCCGCCTTGTATTCGCAGGAGGTCATCGGGGTCTCTGTGATCGAGGCCGAGCTCAGCGAGATACCCGGCTCCGCCGAATTGCCTCATATCGCTCCGGGCGAGGGGCTCGCCGGTGCGGTCGAACATCACATTCGCAGCTATTTTGCTGCACACAAGGGAGGCCTTCCGGCGGCGGGGTTGTATGACCGGGTGCTGCGCGAGGTCGAAAGGCCGTTGATCGTGCTGACCCTTGGCGCAACCCGCGGCAATCAAATCAGGGCGGCGCATTTGCTCGGCCTAAACCGCAACACCTTGCGCAAAAAGATCCGCGAGTTGGACATCCCGGTGGTGCGCGGGCTAAAGTGACTTGCCGTTGCGACTGGCCGTCAGTCGAAGACCCGCTTAGCGGCGTGTATGGCTTTCGCGGCCGGGGACGGCGGCAATCCGGCGTGGACTGGCAGCGCTGCGCGTTAGGGGTCGTGTATGAAGCTGGTGCGGCGGGTTCGAATGTGGGCCGGCCGAATCGGGCTGTGGCACAAACTGGCGATAGGCTTGGCGATCTCGGCCCTGGCCTCTGGCATTACGACCTATTTGGCCGCTACCGGCACG